>NZ_DATCSD010000463.1:0-9004 GCF_036568665.1 Ohtaekwangia sp.
CTGGTATACACCACGCTACCTCGCCATCGATCAAGGCCCCGAGATTGTAATGATCGAAAATTACCGCTCCGGCCTGTTGTGGAAGTTATTTATGTCAGCACCTGAGGTGAAAGAGGGGTTGAAGAAGCTAGACTTTAAATAGTGTTGATGTATTGGTGTGTTGAGGTGTTGATGTTTAGGAAAATACATCAACACTTCAACACATAAACACCTGAACACATCAATGCGCTTCCACCACTTTCTTGATCTCTTCCAGTAAAGGTCCCCAGCCGCCATCGCGGGTGGCGTCTTCGTAGCGTTGTTGGCCGTTGGCGAGTTTGGCGAAGTCGCCTTGTGTTACTGCGAGATTTGTTTTGCCGTTGTTACCGCTGAGTGTATAGGTAACAGTAGCATAGTTCTCCGGTATATCTTCCAGGCCCATGTTAGGGTCTATCGTTGTGTAGGCCAGGTATTCATTCGGGCGTATATCCACTACGTGGCCTTTCACGGCAACCAGTTCTTTTCCGTCAAATATACCTTTCCATATCAGCGTACTTCCTTTCTTCCAGTCAGAGAGGGCTTCGCATCCATACATATACTTCTTGGTTTGTTCGGGGTTCGTCAGCACATCCCATACGCGGGCAGCCGGTGCATTGATATCAATGTTGTTCCTTACAATTAGTTCTTTACTCATAGCTGTGGTGTTTGGATTTGATTTATAGAATGAAGTTCATGCCTGCGCATGACAACGGTATGTCAGCAGGAGTAGAGATAATGCTTTGATTTCAAAACAAATTGTATTGCAGACTACATAATTTTTACAATTCCGGCTGCTATAGTCTGCCACCAGGCGGTTTGAGGTATAACAAAGAAAAGTGCGTTGGGTATAAGGAATACGAGGAAGGCAAGTGTCATGGGATTTTTCAGTACAGCCTTTCCTTTTATCAGGTCCAGGAGAATGAAGAGCATAAACAACAGCGCTGTGATAATGATAGACGTTAGGAAGTACGTCAGGATGTCGTCAAATTTAACCAGTAATGTTAGCGTTCTGACAATGCCAGCTCCCACGACAATTAACGCAGTAGCCACTATATAGCGAACATGTGCGGGAGTATTTCGCACATTGACGATTGCCAGTATATAAAAGGTAACAAAGGGAAATATATCTGTAAACGGAGTAAATAACAGACCGAGGTTTTCGACTTTTGAAATTCCAAGCTTATCTAATCGGAAATACTGTACCCGATAAGCCATCAGCATGGATGCCACTATAAATGGAACCAGGAAATAAGAAAACTTACCAAGCCATCTGTGTAGTCTGAATTTTTTTTGTTGAATAAGAATTGGCTGGACGATAAGCAATACAAGCCAGGTAATAAGCACGATGGCATGAAAGTGATGGAACGCGTCCACACCTGAGAAGAAAGGGAACAGACCAAAATAGGTTTTGAAAAAGCCAATGAATATAACAATAGCGACTGCTATAAAGAAAAATGAAATATTGCGGTTTGATGTTTCCATTGGGGAATATGAAAAATATTCAATGTTTAATCCTTGTAAAAAGTCGTCATTTTTCAGTCATTGATTTCAGGAAGAAGGGAGATAGTATATCTTCGTTGGCATAGTAAAACTTTGGTGTACGATTAGAGAAGTGTCTAAACTCTTTAATGAGATGTGCCTGGTCGGTATATCCACAGGCTTCCACAACTTTTATCACATCGGTTTGCCTGCCTTTATTCTCTAATAGCTGGAGTGCATTCCTGAAGCGGATAATCCGGGCAAAGTACTTTGGCGTGAGCCCTATCTTTTCGGTGAAGTGACGCTCAAGTGTTTTTATACTCATGTTCGTTTGATCTGTTAGCCAATTCAGGTTAACGTTACCCATATTTTGATTGATTACTTCGGCCAGCTTATCGAGATTTCGCACATCACTCTTACGGCTTTTAAATTTACTCCATAAGAAGTTGTCTAACACATTTACAATTTTTATAGGATCGTTGTGCTGAAACATTTGCTCACGACATTCACGAAACTCCTTTGGAGAAAACACCGCAGTGGCATCTGTTGAATGACGGCCTGTGATAATATTCATAGGAATTCCGCTAAGTTGAAATATTCCTGTCGATTTGAACAACGCTATTACGCTTCTGAATGGCCTGCAAAAAATGCTCTCTCCCTTTTGTACCATTTGTCCTACAAGCGCTATATCCGGGGCAAGCGAATAACGTTGATCTGAAACTGTTCTATTGAAGTACGATGCCGTTATATCAGAGAAGCAGATGGTCGTTATACCCATCGGCAAGGCTTCATGTTCGATGGAGAGGTCATTATCGTCAATCACATCAGATATAAGATAACAATACAGGTATTCTCTCAAGGCACGCGAAGGTGGAAACGTTTGGAAACGAAACATAGGAGGGGGGTATTGAAGCTAATAATATAGTCTAATTGTTAGTAATGCGCAACACCAGGAAGGCTTCGATCATGGTAAATCTGCTACGGCAAGCAGTTATTCTAAAACTATGTGATAAAGCTGAACATGACTGATGCAATTTGCTGCCTCTACAGTATACTATCAGGTTATGCCCAACAATCTGCATATTTAATGATTTTGATTTATTTATATTTGGCCAAATAAATTATCCTAACCCTGCATGAAATTTCCCTTAGCCTGCCTACTTAGTTTTAGTCTGGCATTTTCACTTAGTGCCCAAAGTAATTTTCAAAAAGGTTTTATTGTTACCAACCAAGACACCGTTCACGGGTACATTAACGTTCGCGAATGGGAGAAATCTCCCCAGGAGATTGATTTTAAAAAGACGTTGGACGGCCCTGCTCAGAACTTTACTGTAAACCAGATTCAATATTTCAAAGCGCCGGGTTATTGTGCCTATCAGCGCTTCTTTGTATCTATCAGCATGAATGAAGTTAGCCTGGGTAAAACTTCGATATCTGTCAGGAAGCCCAATGTTTCGGATACTGTACTGATGAATATTTTATCAGACGGAAAGAATATAAAACTGTTTTTATACAGAGACCAAGTGAAGCCTCGCTTTTATTATAAGACGCCCGGTCAAAACGTACCCGAGGAATTATACTATGACGTGTATCGGGATGGTGGACAGATGCGCGTGCGCGAGGGCTATAAAAATCAGTTGGCGCAGTGCGCCCGTAGCAATCAAGTGCTTTCAAAAAAACTGGAAACAAGAATTAAGCGAGCGGCTTATTCAGAAGGTTATCTTAAAAAGATTGTTGATGAGATAAACGGAGGAGAAGATCAGAATGAGCGTAAAGAAGCTATCTCCGTTGAAAAACAGAGTACCGGTTTTTTTATTGGTGTGGGTATAAATCGAAATATGCTTACGCTAGATAATGGAACTGGTAGTAATTTTTCACTCAATGCAACAAAGAAGTCGACCTATGTTCCATATTTCTTTGCCGGCTATGATATAGCCATTAAACCTCAAACCGGTCGATTGTTCTTTCGTTTTGATTTAGCCTTTAGTAAAGCTACACTAAAATCGACTACAGAAGATAACAGCATGAGTTATCCGTTAACGGTAAATTATACATTTAAGCAAAGTAATACATCATTTGGAGCAAATCTGCTATATAATTTTTATAGTGCTCCAACAGTGAAGATTCGTGCAGGTGCCGGATTGCGCGCTAATTTTTCTACTTATAAAAAAGCAAATTATGTTTTTGTTACAGGATATCCGGGAGCTCCACGTGTACAGGAATCTGAGCCAGCTATGGCAAACTTTTGGCTCTCAATTCCGATCAGGCTTTCATGCTTGCTGTATAAACATTATGAGATAGGAGCAGGATATATACCAGCAGTAAATCTGAGTGAACCATCCGAACCATTTCACAATAACTTATCAGCGTTTTTCCTGGGGGTGAATTATCATTTTTAAAGTATAACCTATTTGGAAGGATATAGCAACTATCTATACGTACACCTCAACAGTGGAATTTTATTCTGAATGAATATATAAAGGCATAGCGAATAAAGTATTATTCCTGTAATAAACTTGGTCATCAAATCTGTTTGATTATATTTAAAAATGAATTGTGATTTACTCTTGTATATAAGGAATTACCTATAGACAAAGTAATTTAGAATTATCCTAACAAAAAGCTAATCCCTACCTGGTATGCATCATCGCATTATTGCAAGCATTTCATTGCTCATTTTTTTTACATTACTGGCCCCTGAGCTTTTCGCACAGGTCAGACCTGTTACGCAGTCATACGACCTTAAAATCATCCCGCCATCTCCGAACGCAGCCACCTTTCATAAATACGGTGATATTCCTGTAAGTTATTACACCGGAGTTCCGTCTATTGAAATTCCATTATACCAGATTACAGATAAAGAGTTATCTACACCAATATCGCTAAGTTATCATGCCGGAGGGATTCGTGCCAGCGAGGAATCTGGCACGGTTGGTCTCGGCTGGACCTTGCAATGTGGCGGGATAATTTCGCAGTCGATAAAAGATAAAAATGATTTTAAGAATTTTTTGTCACTCTCTGAAATAAAGGAAAATTTATCAAAGAATATACTGACAGTTAATTCCAATCCTACAGGGCGATATTTTTATGGACAAACTTCCAATAACTCATACGATATGTCGCCTCTTTATGATGGGAGTCCCGAAGGTTTTGATACCGAAATTGATGTTTTTAATTTTAATTTCGGTGGAAGAAGTGGAAAATTTATACTTGATCAAGCTGGTCAGCCAGTATTAGACAGGTATGCGGATATTAAGATCATACCGAATATAGTAAATGAAGTATGTGATAAGTTTACTATTATCGATGAACATGGAATAAAGTATATATTTCAGGATGTAGAACGAGAGAATACGTCACAGCAAATTACTTCCTGGTATTTGACTTCTGTTACAGCTCCCAGCGGAGCATCTATAGTATATCACTATCTGTCATCAACTATTACCGGCCAGCCCTACACCAACGAAGTTGTAAGCTGGGGATGCGATAATGCAAGAACTACCAGTACAATAAGCCAGGCGCGGGAGTACACCGCATTACAAGTATCGCGAATTGATTTTCGCAATGGGTACGTGGAGATGAATTATGACGATCTGCGAGAGGATTTAGCAGGAGGCAAGCGGATGAATTCGCTAAAGGTTTATAGTGTGACCAATGCAGCGCCCGTGAAAGAATTTGATTTTGTTTATACGCATTTTAATGATGGCAGTACCCTTTCTAATCGTAAACGTCTAAAGCTTGATCAGCTAATTGAGAAAGCAGGAGAAATAACACTTCCTCCTTACATTTTTAATTATAAAGTAAAAAATAGCCAGGGTGGAAATCTGGTAAACTTTCCGAAGGACAGCAAAGCGATTGATCACTGGGGATTTAATAACGGTAAGTTTAATTCTACTTTGGTTCCAAAGTATACCGGTGTTATTTACAATATACCTGCTGGAACCCAGAGCTATCAAACATTTACCGGTGCTGATCGTGAAGTTGACCCTCCCAGTGCGCAGGCTTTTATTTTAACCGACCTGACTTACCCTACCGGAGGGAAGACTTTATTTGAGTACGAGTCTAATACCTATGACAAAACGCTATCGCGCAGCTCTTATGCGAATGATTTCGAAACCACCTATCTGGAGGATCATACTGAATATGTAACTATACCTTTGACGGGAAGCGTTGTGGCAGGAACTTTTACAGGAGCCATTGATTGTTCCAGTAAAGTTGGCACCGATGTTAAAGTGACATTTACCTTCAAGGCCAATAGTGATGCTGAACGTGCTTCCCTTCATTCTTCATCCAATATCTCTGCGACAGCATTTGGCTATACCCGCTCTTTCACCAATACGAGTTTGTCATGTGGCGGACCAGTATGTACCACAGAAGTGAACGTTCAAGCAACGAACGGAATGCATCCCTGGCAAGTTGAAATCGGAACAGTTACAGGTTTAGCGGGGGTAACCATGAATTTCACCTGGAAAGTAGCCCGCACAGTGGCTTCATCTTCCAACAGTTATGATAACGCAGGAGGTTTACGAATACGGAAAATTACCAACCTGGATGAAAATGGTAACGCTGTGTCTGTAAAGACTTATGACTATCATTATCAAGAGGATAAAAATAATAATGGAGTACCGGAAACATATTCGTATGGACGGAGAATGTCTCCTCCTATATATACTCGTTATGAAGCAACTACACAGCAAGTGAATCCTGGTGGTGATGAAGGCCCGGTGAGTTGGCCAACTCAGTGCTTTAATTTCGTACGTTATGCAAACAGTATTGGTGCCCTGTCATCTTCTGTGCAGGGTAATATAGTCGGTTACGATAAAGTTACTGAATATATAGCGTCTACAACCGACAATACCCAAACACTTGGAAAGACTGTGTATGAATATGAGAATACTTCTGATCTGGTACTTGACTATACGTATGTAGTTGGTGATGTAAGCGGGGGCATGCAACTTCCTTACAGAAAACCTGGAATGCTTAACCTTGGCTATAGCAAGAATGGTTTGTTAAAGCGAAAAACAGACTATGCTTTTGTAAATGGGCAATCGCAAATGGTAAAACAGGTCATCAACGATTACCAGACTGTGGCTGAGAGTTTTTATTATAGCCTGGCGTACGAAAGCTTGCCTACTACCAATGTTGGTTTGGCTTATGAGGTCGAAGCATATCCTGCCTTACATTCGGAAAAAATACTCTTAATGTCAACCACAGAGAAAAACCCGGAGGCAACTACCAAAACCTATACTTACGGCAGCACTCAACATATATTTCCTACTCAAACGGATATTACACGTAGTGACGGAAGAACAACGACTATAAAACAATATTATACTTCGGACAGTTACCCGGGGCTGTCGGCAACTGCCCAGTCTGCCAAGACTGAAATGGTAAATCAACATATACTATCACCAGTCATTGCAACCGAAAGTACAACAGGTACCAGTGTAGAAGTAGTGAAGAGTAATTACAAACTATATAATACTACAATGCCATTACTTGAATCAGTAGAGACTAAGCAGAATGCCGGTAATTTTGATCTGCGTTATAACTATCTTGATTATGATGTACAAGCTAATCTACGCGGACAATCTAAACCGGGTGACGTACCGAGTGCCTATGTGTGGGGATATAGTGATACCTATATAATTGCCGAAGCGAAGAATGCACTACCCGACCAGATTTTTCATACCAGCTTTGAGGAAACCGGTAACAGTGCTTGGGATGATGCCAAAACCGGCCACAAAAGTAAAACGGATGGGTATTCGAGCTTGCTCACAAAACTTACCGCTGGTAAATATATACTCTCCTGGTGGAGTAAACCTGTAGCAGGAGCGTGGCAACTTCAACAGCAGACTATAACAGTTACAGGAACAAGTTATACTATAAATCTTACCGGTCAGGTTGATGAAGTTCGTTTTTATCCAGTGGGTGCATTGATGACCACATACACGTATGACCCACTTGTGGGTTTAAAATCGGTTACCGATCCGAATCAACGTCTTTTAAAATATGAATATGACGATTTGGGCAGACTTGTACTCATCCGGGACAATGATGACAATATCATAAAAAAATATACCTATAATTATCAACAACGCTAATATGGTACGTTATATAACTCTTTTCAGTCTCTTTATATCAGCTGGTTTAAGTTTTGGACAACCCTCAAACAATTATAATTATGTAAAAGAGGAAGCTATACAGGTAAAGAACGTTGTGACGCCAAGCCAAGCTACATCACTTACGATTGGTGATAAGGTGGAGACGACAACTTATGTGGACGGCCTTGGGAGGACGACTCAGATCGTGACAAGTCAAGGGTCGCCTGCGAAAATGGATGTAGTACAGCCACAGACATACGATGCATTCGGGAGAGAAGCTATACATTATTTACCCTATATATCTACTGAGCAGAATGGATGGTTTAAAGCCAATGCATTGGGGACAACGGACTACTCTATCTCGCCTCAATTTCTTTTTTACAGCAATCCCTCTACTGATAAGACTCCACTGGATCTGAAGCCTTATGCCGAAACGAGATTTGAGACAAGCCCGCTCATTCGCCCGATTGTTGTTGGGAGTATTGGTGCTACATGGCAACCGGACGGCACTGACAATTATACATCTACAGACCATACAACAAAGAAATTATATACTCTTAACGATGCCAACGAAGTATTGCTTTGGAAGTATGATGCAGTCAATGGTGTTTCAGTAACCGATATCAATACACCGGGAATGCTCATATACTATCCGGAGGGTCAGCTTAACAAGGTAAAAACGAAAGATGAACAAGGGAACGAAGTGATCGAGTATACAGACAACACCGGTCGTTTAATATTGAAACGTGTGCAAGTAGTTGACAACACAACTGTGGTAAACGATATCAATTACGCTTCCACTTATTATATATATGATGACTTTGGCAATCTGGTGACTGTGATTCCTCCGGAAGGAGTGAGGGCCGTGAAAAATACTATAGCCAACTAAATATCAATATTATATGAAAAAGATGTTATTCTTAGTTATAGTGTTGATTCCCTGTTTGCTACAGGCGCAGAACATAACCACTACAACGCTTGCGTGGCAGGCATCGTCTGTTACGGATAGCAATACAGGTAATATACTCTCTGCCGGAGGCGATAAGATTATCTCTCACAGCAATACTTCCGTTGAGTGGCAGGACGCACAAGGCAATGTAAAATATACCTATGCCGTAAACACCGTAAACGGTTCGTGGAGCAATGTGAGTAACAACGGTTCGATTATATACCAGGTAACTACGGGCGGTAATTCGGGTACGATCACCTTTACAAAATCCGGCAGTGAAACAACGGTACGTATACTGGTGCTGGAAGGAGAAGACATTCCGGATATGTATGAATTTAAAATCAGCAGCCTTACTGCACTATAATTTTCGTTGACCGATGAGATCTACTTTATCTACCCTTATTTCCTATATACTGCTGGTATGTATACTGTGCAGTTATGCTGTGTCATCGAA
>NZ_DATCSD010000464.1:0-3745 GCF_036568665.1 Ohtaekwangia sp.
ATTGGCGGTGTTTAGTGGTAATTCTACAGGGGGAAAACGCTCTATAAAACTACCAAATTCATCATTGTGGCTCTGTGATTTACACGCGCTAAATACACATAATAGAGATAGGAATAAAACAATCTTATTCATGATTCGACCCTATTTCAGTAATTGTATATAGTTTATTTTTATATAATCCAGATATAGTTTTGTTCGCGACATCAACATATAATCGGTTTAAAGGGTCCGCGCCGTAAGATTCTTCCGTTCTACCGACATCATAAAACATAATTAATCTGTTCACACGGTCCATCAAATTGCGAACCACCTATATGGCCACCTTCATCGCCTGCTATGCCATTCTTTGCTTTTTTACATTTCGTTGTTTGCTGGTATAGATTCCGGTCTCTGTTAGCCAGCACCAAGTTATCAACTAATAATTACTCAACTCTTCAAAAAATGGGTATCCTTCATAAGACTGTAACTCAAGCACAGGAAGTAGTTCTTTCGGAACAAGATCGCTTGCTACTTCGACTTCTATACCCTTTCGCCATGCCAGTTTTGCGAGGGCAGTTGCTTCGAGATTTATATAGTCCTTCACAATGGGAGGTTGATCTTGCTTGTCATGCAAATCTGTAATTTCTTGCAAGCCATTTTCAATCGCTGACTTATCGTTAATTAGAAAACCTTCAAACACGGTAATGATGCCAATATATTGTTTAGGCCAACCTTTTCGGCTCCATTTTTTTAACCCAGCGATATTAACTTCTAAAGCACTATTATCATTCTTTAAAGTAGACTGTATTGCTTTTGCGAAATAGGTTGAAAAAGAATCACTATATTTGGTTTTATGATAGTCTTGATAGCGATTAACCACAGTATTATTATCGCATAGTAAAGGATATGTAAATGTTTTTAATGCTTCAAAAACCTCTCCATTTAGTTTCTCATGATAGTACGCAAATGTTCCTGCTATTTTATACAGAAATGATTTACTGAGCTGAACATCTTTCTGTACAAAAAATCTATACAAGAAGAAAATTGTATTTATCTGAATCAAAGACAAAATATAAAATGGCTTCTCCTCAGGATTTTCAATTTGCTTTAATATAAACTTCTCGTCATCGATTGATCTTTTAAAAGATTGTTCTAAACTGCTCATATATTTTAAAAATTATCCAATTTAATTACAATAACCTGTTTCAAATCCTTGTCCACTGTTAACACGTACCGCTCAATTTTCCTTTGATTTTGAAACATAACATCACCAAGCGATTTGATACCTAAATCGGAACTTTCTCGCATCATTGTTATTTTTGTTTGTTGCCATAGATTTCCCATTTGTACTCCCTCATTTGTCATAGGTAATTCTACCGAAGTTCCCTTTAAGGGTTTTGATTCAAACATTCTAATTGTAGTAGGATTACTTACTCCGTTTTCAAATTGTAATACATCAAAACCATGTCCACTATTATTAATTTTAACATTAAGTACATCCCCGTTATCCAATTCCCGAGCCAATTGCTCTGCTATATCTTCACCTAATTGCCCTTGTCTTGCCGAGTTGCCATTCTTAAAAGCCGTTACATAGTCATCTACATTTTTGGCGAGCGTTGAATTTGCCTTAGGTGAAATTACCAACGCCTTCCCTTCATTAACCAACATCTTTACGTTATTGACAGCTCTCGCTCCGCCTGATCTGGTCACTGTTGTTGCTTGCTGTAAATTTACAAAATCAGTTGTATTAACATGTTTAACTAGATCATCCGCCCCTGCTGATACTTCATCCAGATTCTGCTCACCCTCAATCACTACATTGTCGCCATCTTTTTCAATAGTAGTTATGGCATCGGTTGCATCTTCAGATTCTTTCACCAGAATGCGTTCGCCATCGTCAACTACGGTGGCCCCTATATTTTCAGCTTCCGTTAATACCCGCGCTACATCTTCTGTTTTGTCCAGCACCTTGCCGGCATTCTTCAGAGTTTTCAGGCTGTTAACAAGCGCGCCTCCTTTTACCACTACCCATTCGCCAGCGGTTAGCACAATCGGCACGAGCATTACCGTTACCTGTCCGTACCGGTAAGGGCACATATCGGCACAACCGGTAAAGTAGAACTTCACAAAATGGCCGCCTATCTTTACCACCGCATTATAGGCTGCCACCTGCTGGCGGAGGCCGGGAGGCATCAGGCGCTGCAGCAATACTTCGTGCGGTATGCTGGTGTTGTTCTTAATATCGGTGTACGTTTGCCGCAGATCAGTAATATAGGAGGCATAGCTGTCTATATTTGATTTTACCACCTGTTTGGCCAGCTGGGCGAGGCCGGATGCCATTTCGGCAACATCTACCGAAGCGATAAGCTCATGCACAGCGCCTGCAATATATTTGGAGGCTTCGGAAGAATTTTTTACAGCTTCTTCGCTGGTTGCACAATAAAATATACCAAAAACACCCCGGTATATTACCGTACTGTATTCGGCGATGATCTGCTGGTCTACCGCCGAAGTTTTGTATAGGGTTGAATTGTGAAGTGCCGTGAGCCCGGCTCCTATATATTCGTCCGCACAGGAATTGGCTACATCGGGGAACAAGTCGGTGAGCCAGGCAGGTGGCGTAAAGCTGTACTGCATGGCAACGCTTACACTTCCGTCTGTTCCTTTGGTGAGCGTAACAATGCTCTTGCCCGGTGTGTTATCGCGTTGTGCCTGTGCCAGCAGCTCGGTATATTTCGGGTTGTCTTTATTCAAAACATAGACCTTGCCGCTGACCTCCAATTGTGTATTGATGTCTGCCACCTGTTTTTCCAGGTTTTGGTGACTGGCCTGCGTTAACAGCGACACACCATCTTTACCCTGCGAGTAATCGATCACTACAATGCCATTGGAAGCGGTAGTTCCACCAGGGCCGTTCAGCGGTATCTCGCCTCCGGAGTTATTAACACACCCTTTGATGGAAACAAATTTGATGTCGGCCGGCACAGCATAACTCAGCGATGCCAACACAGCATTACTGTTGTTGTTCACCTTTGTATAGGGCACCAGCAACAACGCAGCTGTACAGTTACCTCCATTATGTACCAGCCGCACCTTTGTTATGGCCTCGGCATTGTAGGCATTGGCGTAAACTTTTCCTTCCGTGGTTTTATAGCCGTTAAAAATACCGTTGGCCATGTCCGCCATATACTCTGCGCCATTCAGGCGAAATCCCAGCAGTGTACCGTTGGCATGTTTGGTTTCGGTAGTTTCCAGTATCACATCACCGGCTTGCTGGCCGTCACCATTTTGGAACTTAAAAGGTTTGCCTGCCGGATCGAGGTAGCAATAGGTAACATTTATACTGGCTGCATCCTCATCATCCTCAAACAATCCAATTACCTTCTGCGGATCATGTATATAATCCCACTGGTATTTATAGAGGGCTGTGCCGTTGGCATAGTCCATCAGGTTATCCGTACTTCCCTGTGCCAGCGAGGGGTATTCTTTAAAAGTATGTTGCAGGTTAAAGGCACCGTGTCCAATTTCGTGTGCCAGGGTGTTGACTACCGTTGTACTGTTGAGTTTATCGACAAAGATGAACCCGGCCTGTTTACTGCGAGGCATATAACCGAGGGTAGCGCCACTCTTCGGCTTTGTTACCAGGAATATATAGTATGTATTGTCCAGCAAATTGCCGTAGGCTTTTATCACCTTCTTCATGTCGCCGGTATAGTTGGTGAGCAGGCCGCTTTCGCCATCATCGAAGGTGTCGTCCAGCGATACT
>NZ_DATCSD010000465.1:0-4027 GCF_036568665.1 Ohtaekwangia sp.
ATCGTCTGCTGATATTTGTGACAGGAACAAACACCCATCACTATAAACTATACTTGATATGCGTAAATTAAAATTGCAGGTACAAATGAGCCTCGATGGCTTTGTAGCCGGACCCAAGGGAGAGCTGGACTGGATATGGACGTTGGAGCGTGAGGAAGCTTCTTTTCAGAAGATAATTGATTTAGCTGACAGCTGTGATACTATATTACTGGGCCGCAAGATGACACCGGGCTTTATTAATTATTGGGAAAATGTAGTGGACACTCAGCCTGATAGCCTTGAACAACCCCTGGCTCAGCGCATGGTGAATATGCGCAAGATCGTTTTCAGTCGCACGGAAAAAAATATTAACGGAAGAAATTTAGAAGTTGAAAACGGAGATCTAGCCGCTGCCGTACACGCGCTGAAGAAACAACCCGGTAAAGACATTATGGTATATGGAGGCGCTACTTTTGCGGGGTCGCTCATCAGTCAAAACCTGGTAGATGAATACTATATTTTCAGAACTCCGGTAGCTATAGGTAACGGACTGTCAATTTTCAAAGAACAAAAACGTCTTGACCTGGTTAACACTGTTACCTATAAAAATGGAAAAACGCTCGAAATATACCATCCGCTCTAGATGAGTGCCAGAAGCAGGCAGCAGGAATAGTGTTGCTTTACTTCTTGCTTCTCACTTCTTCTTTGTTTACACCCCGCTATAAGAGCTGATGCAAGCCTTGATATAATTTTCAAGGCTTGCCTAGCGGCGTTTACCTTTTGAAAAATTTAACGAGGAGATCTCTCACTTTTGCACCGTCAGCTTCTTTGCCGCTGATGATCTTTTGAAATACATCTTTATCCTGCGATGTTATATCGGTAATAAAGCTGATATCATCGGATGTGATTTTGAGGCTGCCCATTTGCCAGCTTGGAAATATTCTTTCTGTAATCGGGTTATAGGAGATCATCACAACCTTTTCGTGGCGTGTATCTTTTTTGATCTTATCATAAAGGTTTGTCAATGCGGTGGACTTGCCTTCAACGTATTGAATAAACCGCGTGTCGGAGTACAGCAGAACACCGGTAATATCAAGCGGGCCGTTGTTGGCTCTGCAGGCTGCCAGGATTTTTTCTATTTCTTCATCTGTACAATTTCTTTTTCGTGCGCTTACATATACCAGGTGTGTCAGCATGTTTGTTTAAGTTTAATGATTTGCCTACTAAAACACCTGTTGAAGCGAAATGTTTTGGCAAGTGACTCGTAACGATGTATGTGCCATGTATAACTTTAAGATTTTGTGCGGCCGCGGGTGTTGGTTTGTTGGTGAGGAACACCAACGAAGGCGTGGGCAATGTTGTGGCTTGTACTAACTTTTTGTTGCATGACTGTTTAAGAAATAAGAAAGGAATAATTCTCATGGAGTCTTTTAAGTAAGGCTTCCGGATTTTGTTTTTTCTTAGAAAGCGATTCAAAAGGATCGCCAACTTGCCTGAGTCTTTTGAGAATTGTTTCGTGATTGAAATCTTCACTTCGAAGACCTTCTTTTACTTCATTCCAATGAAGAGGTGTTGCTACTATAGCGGATTCACCCGATACAAGTGAATAAGGTACTATAACCCTTGTTTCTTTTTGATTAAGGGTATAATCTAACACCACCTTACCATACGTTAAGTCGCCTGTTCCTTCGAGAGAAACCATGTCGGGAATTTTAAGCCGAATGAGTTTTGCTATATATTCCGCTATATCTATGCTTTTTTGAAAGTTGCTTTGCGAATTGAGACCGATGTAAATATGAAATCCGGAGCGTCCATCCGTTTTAATGAATGAAGGCAATTGTAATCCTGTTAAAATTTCATGTGCAACACGTGCCACATATATAGCTTTTGTTAGCTCATGCTCCGGAGAATCAATACCAATAACGATATAGTCCGGGGAATCGGACGATCTTACTTTGGCATTTGATGTATTAAATTGAAGGCACCCAGCTTCGATATTCCACAATAAATGTTCGCGATCGTTGCACATGGGGATTCTCTTTTGACCTTTATCTTTTGAAGCAACGGACTGCAGCCAGTCAGGTGTATTGTCTCTATTCTGATTAATAATTTCTTCTGCATTTGTCATTGTTGTTTGTAGAGAACTGGTATAGAGATGTGCAGAGTATGATCGGTCTTTCAGGTAAGGAAGTATATATTCGGATATAGTATTGTAATAGGTTAGAATATCTTTCTTTGTAAGTTCTGGCTGTCGCATGACAACCCGATCCAAATCCGTGAAATGTATCTTACGCTTTAACTTAAAATCGGGTTGGTTAATTTTCTTTTCAGCAACTTTGACGGGTTTAACGGGTTTCGCCTTTTCTTTAGGTTTCGGAATCTCGTTGATCTTCTTTGTTACCGGTATAGTATACTTTTCTATTTTCTCTTTCTTCTTAGTTATGGGTAGTTCCGGAAGATTTTTAAATTCCTTGCCAACGGCTTTATCAAATTCAAAGGGAGTTTCATCCCATGCTTTATTTGATGTGCTGTGAAAGAAATATATACCGGGTATCTCGTCACTAACCTGTAGCTGATGATTGGATGATGTGAGGTTCGCCAGAACAGACTCGTAATTCATCTGGTATAATAACTCGGAGTTGCCTTGTATGGCTTCAATATTGATTCTGTCGTGAATGGTATGGCCCGCTTTTGTAATGAAGAGACGCACCAGCTTCTCGCGATCAGCGCGTTGCCGGCAAGCGGTGATAATTTCAAGAATTGTTTTAAACGCTTTTGTATTCTTGCGAATTAACATACAGGGAAAGTTTTTGGACTGATGACAACGTTATTCCATTTGTTATGCATCGTTTTTCAGATAGTCTAAATGTTCTTCTAAGTCTCTTATATCCTGGGTTTCGTACGTTGAGTCTTCAACTTCGAGCACGTCCAAGTAATTCAATTCATCCATCAATTTCTCCTCACCAATGAGATTGGTCAAAACTATTTCAGCTAATTCAATCCTTTTGTCTTTTTCAAAGTCTGAAAGAGTGTCTGCCTTGATTAGTATTTCTTTCTTACCGTCTTCATACTTTAGCAACACATAAGTCCAGTTTGCAGCTGAAATCTTGATATTGTCACCAGGTATTTCGAGTTTGTCCCAATTTTTTTTTGGTTTTTTTAATAAATCAAATTCCCAATCGTCAAGTATCGGTGCATTAGCCAACAGACTCCTTGCCTTGTCAAGTAATTCCCTACGCCCACTAACTGAAATGGTTAATAAATTTTCTTTTTTAACACCTGGTCCAACTTCCCAATAGAGTCCCATGGAATAAACTCTTTTATCTAACTCTTTAAATGTATCGTTGGGATATTTGTTGGAATGGAGATGCCTGCAGTTTATCTTAAACCAATTCCAGAAATTTACTGTGTCAACCATGGTCAAATCTATCCACTAAAAAATAATTAAACGTTTGGGAATGTGACGTTGCTGGCTTGGAGGGCAAATGAAAGAAGAACGACTATTTACCCGACTAACTCCGAAACTGTTCACTGCGACCGAACGTAGCCTGAAAACTAAATTACGGCTTTTATCCTACATTAATCGCAAACGCAATACTCCTCATAATACAGGTCTTCCGTAGTATCGAATACTTCCGATTTTTTTCCTGACTTTTTAACTTAAGTGAAAATCCGGTATTCCATTTCTGTGAAGCTTTGCTCAAAAAAAATAAAAATGGGATTATCAAATTTAGGCATATTTCATACCGTGGTCGGTATAATTGCCATTGGTGCAGCGGTGGTGTCGTACGCAAAGTATGGCAAAATTAATCTTGCCGGTAAGAGCGGACTAACGTACCTCGCAGGAACTATTATAGCCTCTCTAAGCGCGTTGGGATTGAGCAGAACGGGAGGTTTTAATCCGGGGCATGTGTTTTCCCTGCTCATCTTTGTACTGGTGCTGGCGGGCTATTATCTGCACGCGAAAAGGAAAGGAAATACACGCGCACGATACTTCGAGATCTTCTGGTTGTCGTTCAGCTTTTTTCTTTCCCTGGTGCCTACGGTG
>NZ_DATCSD010000466.1:0-10062 GCF_036568665.1 Ohtaekwangia sp.
TCTGATCAGACTTCGTTACACAACCCCTGGGCTGGTGGTTATTATCCTGCAGGACTAAGCCTGGAAGAGTCTAATCATTTGATGGCAAGTGATCCTGCATCGTTCAAAACAAAAGTGCAGGCTTCGTTGCAACGGCATGCCAAGGCAATCAATAAACATACGGCGCGTGGTACCTATTTCTTCGATTATGGCAACGCGTTCTTATTGGAAGCTTCACGTGCCGGTGCCGATGTGTGGGCGAAAGATGGAATCAATTTCCGTTATCCTTCTTATGTGCAAGACATTATGGGGCCCTTGTGTTTCGACTATGGCTTCGGACCGTTCCGCTGGGTTTGTACATCCGGTCGTGAAGAAGATCTGGATTATACCGATACACTGGCGAAGGAAGTACTGGAAGATATACTGAAAGAAGCTCCGAAAGATATACATCCGCAATTGCAGGATAACATCCGGTGGATCACCCAGGCGAAGCAGAATAAGCTCGTAGTAGGATCAAAAGCTCGTATACTATATGCCGATGCCGAAGGGAGAATACGTATAGCCCAGGCGTTTAATAAAGCGATTCGTGAAGGCAAGATAGGCGCTGTGGTGTTAGGGCGCGATCATCACGATGTATCCGGAACCGATAGTCCGTACCGAGAAACTTCCAATATATATGATGGTTCGAGGTTTACGGCCGATATGGCGGTGCATAATGTAATAGGCGATTCATTTCGTGGAGCAACGTGGGTGTCCATTCACAACGGTGGGGGTGTAGGCTGGGGAGAAGTAATAAACGGAGGCTTTGGCTTGTTGCTGGATGGCAGCGATGATGCTGACCGTAAATTACAGAACATGCTATACTTTGATGTAACCAACGGCATAGCACGGAGAGCATGGGCACGTAACGATCATGCTATAACTACGATTCAATGTGCGGTAAAAAATCAGACCAGCCTTCGTATAACGCTGCCTAACGAAGTAAACGGCACTTTACTAGACAACATCGTACCTTAACCGTTGTAAATTTTCTTCGTTTGATTGTTTGTCTAAAATTTGCGCCACTAACAATCAAACGTCATATGAAAAAACTAATTACTTTTTTGCTATCCCTGATAGCGTTCTTGTCGACAGTATATGTACAGGCACAGACAAAGCAGGGTAGTCTTGTTTTCGGTGGTGGTCTGGGTTATACATCAAACCGTCAGGAAACTGCGGCTGAGGATATAAAGACCTCTACAGTTTCTTTCTCTCCCAGCGTAGGTTACTTTGTTATTGATAACCTTTCTGTGGGTATAGACCTTCAATTGTCACAAACTAAAAGAGATGATGGTTTCGGTGGCGATGATAAGGTAAAGACTTTTTTAGCAGGTCCTTTTGTTCGCTACTATAAATTTACCAGCAACGATAAATTCGCTTTCTATGGCCAGGCAGGTTTCCAGTTCGGAACAACGAAAACAGAGCCAGATGGCGGGAACGAAGTAAAATCCGGTACTTTCAATTTCTATATATCTCCGGGCTTCTCGTATTTCTTCAACGAACACTGGGCTCTTGATCTGCAGTTCCGCGGCATCCAATATCAGACATACGACCCCAACAAAGATGTAGATAACAACAAGCAAACTTCATTTACTTTTGGTGTAGATTCTCTTGATCCTACATTGGGCGTGCGTTTTTATCTGGGAAAATAATCGCTAGCCGTTAATCGTCAGTGGGTTCGCATTAATCTGTGTAATGCCTAACTATTGACGTATAATGTATAACGGATAACGAACAGCGTCTATCGAATAAAATAAACCTCTGTTGCAGAACAGAGGTTTATTTGTTTGCAGGCATTATCTTTGTAGTCATACGAGTGAACTGAATACCGGATATAGTACTATACTTTTTAGGTATAATATTTATCAGGGTATATAAGTTATCTCTAAACAAAACTACGAACACATGAAAAACAACCGATTAAAGTTTTTAATGATTGCTGTGCTCACGCTGACGAGTGCAGGCGTATTTGCGCAGGCTCAATTTGCCATTGGTATAAAGGCCGGGCCCAATTTTGCAAATCTGAATACGAGTGAGGGAGTAGGCGCCAATTACAAGAACAGAACAGGTTTTCACGCAGGTGCATTCGCGTTGATAAAATTATCAAAGATTGGTATTCAGCCTGAAGTACTTTTCTCTCAGCAAGGCTCAACTTTCAAGTATAGCGGCAGTCCTGATCTGAAAGCTAACTTTAGTTATGTGAATGTTCCGATCCTGATAAAACTATATACTATAGCAGGTATTAACATTCAGGCGGGGCCTCAATTCGGTTTCCTGACATCGGCTAAACGTGAAAATTATGATTCAACTTCTGGTCAGGTTACAGAACAAAGCATCAAGAATGATGTGAAAAAATCAGACGTGAGCGTGGCGCTTGGTTTAGGATGGGATCTTCCTTTTGGTTTAACGATCGATGGAAGATATAATTTAGGTCTGTCGGATATAAATTCCGGAGCCTCAGCTGAAAGTATAAAAAATCAGGTGTGGCAATTCTCTATCGGTTACAAACTTATAAAACTGGGTAAGTAGTATATATTTACTCTTAATAAAAAAGCTGCTCACAATAATGAGCAGCTTTTTTTATGCTTGTTGGTTTTTCCAATGATAAAGATTATCAAAAGGCTCTTCTTCGTATAGTATAAATCCGTTAGCAGTATAAAACTGATTGGATTTACTTTCCTTCAAGGCAGACAGTATAATTTTACAGGAACTTTTGCGGGCATCTTTTTTTATAGCATCCAGTACAACCTTGCCAATTCCACGACTCTGATAGGCCGGAAGTATATAGAAATGCTCCACTTTTATAATTCCTTCTGAACGCAGAAGAGCATAGAACCCGATGATAGTTTCATCCAGCAGAACGAGTGTTGTGTCAGCAGGTCTGAAGTTTTCGATTAATCTTTCTCGTGCGCGTTGCGGATCAAAGCGTCCTATATTTTCAAGACTCTCTTTCATGGCAGCAATTCTGATTGCCACCAGCATCTCAATGTCAGAAGGTTGTGATACCTGAAACCCTATAGATATACCGGCCACGTTGGAGAGATCAATCTACTTTTATCAGGTAGTAATTCTTCTTTCCTTTTTGTGCGAGCAGGTATTTATTCTGTAGCAGATCGAATGATGCTTTTTGATTGGGGTCGCTCAGCTTTACTTTATTGATGCTTACGCCACCTGCCTGGATCATTTTACGTGCTTCACCTTTCGAAGGAAACACAAGGCTGCCGGTGGTAACGGAGAGTAAATCGGTTACACTGGCGCATTCATCCAACACACTGCGGCTGATCGTTGTTTGAGGTACGCCTTCAAATAAAGCCAGTAATGTATCTTCATCCAGTCCTTGCAGGTCTTCAGTGGTAGAATTACCGAAGAGTATATTGGATGCCTTCACAGCTTTTTCATATTCTTCTGTCGAGTGAACAGTAATGGTAATGTCTTGTGCCAATGCCTGCTGAAGTTTGCGCAGGTGAGGAGCCGTTGCATGTTCTGCAATAAGGGAGTCGATCTCTTCTTTTGTTTTCAGCGTAAAGATGCGAATGAAGTTCGTGGCATCTTCATCCGATACATTCAACCAGTATTGATAGAATTTATAGGGAGATGTCTTCTTTGGATCAAGCCATACATTGCCACCTTCAGTTTTACCGAACTTGGTACCATCAGCTTTGGTGATCAATTTGGTGGTGAGTGCGAATGCATCACCATCGGATTTTCTGCGGATCAACTCAGTGCCGGTAACTATATTTCCCCACTGATCAGAACCACCCATCTGCAACTTGCAGTGTTTGTTCTCATATAGCCAGTAGAAATCGTAGCCTTGTACAAGCTGGTAAGTAAACTCTGTAAATGATAAACCAGTTTCCAGGCGTTTCTGAACAGAGTCTTTCGCCATCATATAGTTTACAGTTATATGCTTACCTACATCGCGAATAAAATCGAGGAAACGAAACTCTTTAAACCAGTCGTAGTTATTCACCATCTCGGCACCATTCGCTCCACTGAAGTCGAGGAATTTTTCGAGCTGCTGGCGTACACACGCAACGTTGTGTTGCAATACATCTTCAGAAAGTAAATTACGTTCTGCGGATTTACCGGACGGATCGCCCACCATACCCGTGGCACCACCTACCAGCGCAACGGGTTTATGACCACATCGTTGAAAATGTACCAGTGTCATGATCTGCACCAGGTGACCTATATGCAGTGAATCGGCCGTAGGATCAAAGCCGATATAGCCCGAGGTAACTTCCTTGTTCAGTTGATCTTCCGTACCCGGCATTACATCATGCACCATACCGCGCCAGCGCAGTTCTTCTACAAAATTCTTTTTCATTTTTCTTCAGTGGCGCAAATATGGCGAGTCGGTTCCGGGTTTCAAAGTTCAGGGCACAATGTTCGGTTGAACATGGCCCTGAACGTTTAAAAAACAGGAGGTATACGCCTCTTATTCAATGATATATTGATAGATCGGATCAAGCTTGGTGGTATAGTCCAGCTTGCATACCTCGTCCAGCAAGCCGTTCTCAATGTGATACACCCACCCGAGAATATTGGGGCGCTGCTCATTCTTCCAGGCGCGCTGCACAATAGAAGTCTTGGCCAGGTTATTACATTGCTCTATAACATTCAGCTCTATAAGTCTGTCGGCACGCTTATCAAAGTCCTCGATCTTCTCTAATTCCTCGCGATGGAACCGATAAGTATCTTTGATGTTACGAAGCCACTTGTTCAGCAGTCCGTATTCATTGTTAGTCATAGCAGCACGTACACCACCACATCCATAGTGGCCGCATACAATGATGTTCTTTACTTTCAATACCTGCACAGCATATTGCAGTACACTTAGCAGGTTCAGATCAGTATGCACCACCAGGTTGGCAATGTTTCGGTGTACGAAAATTTCGCCCGGCTCAGTGCCCGTTACTTCGTTGGCAGGTACACGACTGTCGGAGCAACCGATCCAGAGAAACTCAGGTGTCTGCACATGCAGGTGTCGTTTAAAATAATCCTGATCATATTTTACGCGCTCTTGCGCCCATGCTTTGTTTTGAAGAATTAATTTTTTGTATGATTCCATGAAATACTAGTTTGACTTTCTGAAAAATTCACTTGAGGATGAGTAACTCTTTTTTAATTCTACCTGGATATTCCTGCTTGGAGCATTCAGTATAAAATCCTGGATCGTTTCAATGATATCTGCATCAATGAACTGAGAGCTGCCTCCGTCAATAATAAGATTAGCGCCTTCGGGTATACGCTCGAAGGTTTGTCGTAAGACAGATTTATTTAAGAATGAAACATTATAGTTTAAGCGAAGCAGGTAATTATCGCCATGTTTTACAATGGAGATAGCTTCGTGAAAATTACTTTTCAATACGAAGAATACACCTACAATTATACCGATAAATATACCCACCAGCAGGTTGGTGATCAGTATAGCAGCAATGGTAACAACAAATGGTATAAACTGTTCCCATCCCTTGCGGAACATCTCGCGGTATAATGAGGGTTTGGTAAGTTTATACCCCGTCACTAAAAGTATACCAGCCAAAGCAGCGAGGGGTATAAGATTTAGCAGCGTAGGTATAAACACTACTGCCGTAAGCAGCATCGTTCCGTGCAGTATAGTCGAGAGTTTAGTACGCGCACCGGCATTGATGTTGGCTGAGGAGCGTACAATTACCGCTGTGATAGGAAGTCCACCCAGCATACCCGAAACAAAATTACCGATACCCTGTGCACGAAGCTCGCGATTCAACGGTGTTATGCGTTTAAATTCATCCAGCTTGTCACACGCTTCTATACTTAACAAACTTTCAAGACTTGCTACCAATGCTATAGTAACTGCGGTGATATAGATTTTAGGATTACCGAGTTGTGAGAAATCAGGAGCAGAGAACAGCGAAAGGAAATCGGAGAAGTCTTTCGATACCGGTAAAGTTACCAGGTGCTCTGGCTGTATGCTAAGTATAGTATTCGATGATTGAAACACCAGGTTCAGGGCTATACCTACCAACACGGCTATCAGCGGGCCCGGTATATATTGAAATACCTTGTGCTTCTTTAATGCCGGTTTATCCCAGATGATGAGGATGAGAATCGACAGTAAACATACCAGGATCGCACCGGGTGAAACATAGTTTATAGCAGAAAGAATTTCGGTAAAAGTATTTTCCCCATCCGGCTGAAAGAATGTTTCGTCACCTTCATAATCCTTGTCATATCCCAACGCATGCGGAATCTGTTTCAGAATGAGGATGAGCCCGATAGCGGAGAGCATACCTTTAATAACACTGGACGGAAAGAAATGTCCGATCGATCCAGCCTTTGCTAGTCCCAGTATAAATTGAAGTATACCGGCAATAACCACGGCCAGCAGAAAGGTTTGATAGGCGCCCAGATCATGTATAGCCTGGATCACGATGGCGGTGAGTCCGGCAGCCGGACCACTCACACTCAGATTAGACCCGCTCAGTGATCCGATAACAATACCTCCCACAACACCGGCAATTATACCGGAAAGGAGAGGAGCACCGGAAGCTAAGGCAATACCCAGGCACAACGGTAACGCTACCAGGAATACAACAACACTGGCAGGAATATCATATTTAAAATTCCCTAAAGGGTTTGAAACATTTCGCATGTGTATAAAATATAGAATGAAAAAAACAGCATACCGTGTTATGCCCCATTAAGTGCTATAACATGAATCAAAGAGTATACTCAATCCTTGTCTATAGTCAACAGGACGAGTGCACGGGATTCTTCAGTATGAAAATATATAGGAGTAAAAATGAACAGATCAGGCCTCGGGAGGCGGGCTGACTGTTTCTTTGCTGCGTGTTAAGAGCTTGGCAGCAGTATGCATGTATTGATTCTTATTGGCATCAACACCGGGAATGATGCTGAAGTACTGGTGTATCTGTGGTATCTCGATTTCAGAAAACAACGATGATTCTTCTTCAGAGGAGCCTGCTATATCTTTTTCTTCTTCCGTAGCAGAGCCGGCCACGAGTTTGGCAATGTTCTCTACCATATTATGATCCTCTAACAGGCGTAGAGCTTCTACTTCCGCCAGGAAGAGGTTCATGTTGAAGAAGATGATCACTGTAAACAGCGTCATCAGTCTCCGTGCGAATATGTTAGTGAACACGTTCATTTAGCTTTCAAAAATACGCTATTTTTTTAATTTGGTTTCGTTTCGCTTTATCGGAAAGTTAAAGTAGTATTATAAATGACTTATTTTTCCTGTTTCAATGCGTTAATGACCAGACAGATGAATTATAATCTAATACTTTTATAATTTTCGCACCGAATACAAATATTCACTTATAAGCACTATAACGATACTATGAAACAGCCCGATTCACTTAACCTTGTAGCAGAATTTCACACTACCTTTAAGCATCCTATATTACCGGAACCCGCTATTCCGGGTGAAGATCGTTGCAAGCTTCGTGTAGCGCTGATTGCAGAAGAACTGAAGGAACTGGAGGTAGCCATACTGGAAAAAGATATAGTAAGTGTAGCCGATGCCTTGTGCGACATCCAATATGTACTCTCCGGTGCTATACTTGAATTTGGCTTAGGCGATAAATTCAAAGCACTCTTTGAAGAAGTGCAGCGCTCAAACATGAGCAAAGCCTGCCATACCGAAGAAGAAGCGAAAGCTACGGTAGATCATTACTTTAAGAAAGATGGCACCGAGTGTTACTATAAACAGGAAGATGGTAAGTGGCTGGTATACCGCAAGTCGGATAATAAAACCATCAAGTCGATTGCGTATAGCCCGGCCGATCTGGATGCGATCCTGAACAAGCGCTAGGCCTGCCGTTGTAAATCAGATATAAAATTCAAATTGAAAGATAGCATCCTGGCCACGCTGTTGTAGGGGATTGATTGCCAGGATGTGTGCCTCGTTGTAAGCCTTTATAAATTCCGTTCTGCTAATGCGAAGTTTACTCTGCCCCGGCTTAATGCGGTGATACTGCATTCTGCCGGAGGTGTTGGCTGTTGCAGTATAGATAAAGCTAAACTGCAATGGAATAGGAGAGGGGATGTATCGCATAGCAGACGACTCATCATGCACTGTACGTATTTCTGAAATCCAGTTCTATGATCGCATTCTGCTGCGCATTGTATTGTGCCAGAAGTGCATACGCGCACTGCGGAACATAATTAAACTGCTCTTCCAACTCATCAATCTTCATACAAAGCTCACGCACATAGAAGCGGATCTGCTCCAGGTTTCTGCATGCTGACGGTCTCTCGAAATTCCGGGAGGTGAATGACTTCAGCTCCATCTCGATTTTTTTGCGCTCGTAATCAGTCATATTGTTGTGTAATAATACACAATTATACGTAATATAAATGATTCAAAACAAGTATTTATGTGGAAAATTACACAATTAAAAAACGCACTATAATCCCTTGTCGGTCCCGACATCAAGCTAAAGTCATAGTATACTTAGTTGGGGTGTAATTACTTGATTAGGAGAATGATAAAGTGACTAGGGTAAAGTAATTTGATAGATACTTAATCGAGTGAATTTTTAGTTACCCAGTAACGATAGGCAATGAGCGCCTGGGCAAATTTACTCAGTCGGGTTATGTCTCTCCGGCTATACCGTGGCATGATCAGTTTGTTTATTTTGGCCAGAATTTTAAAGAATGATTTTGCCGGCATGGGGTAATATGTTTATTTCCTAAATCGTTTTAATCCTTATATTTAAAAGTACTAACCTTATTCTGAATGCAAACAACACAAAGCCCTTTTCTCGATATATGGAACCTTACCATGGTGGCTGGTGCCATTGTTATGACTGCTGTTGGCGTCATAATCTATCTCTTACACAAGCTTCGTCTTTCAGCCATTAAGGATTACAAGGGTAAGTATGATTTTATTAACGAGAAAGAGATCAGGAACTATAAGAAAGTATTTATCTGCTTTGCTGTTGCCGCCCTCATGCTCATCAACTTATATAGCATGGGTAAACTTCATACCGTAGAAGTATGGTTCTTTGTTCGCCTGTTCATGTCTATAGCCGGAGGTACCCTGGTAGCGTATGTAGCTTCACTTATACTGGATTATTATTACCCTACTGTGTTAAACCGTAAGCTGAAGAAGTGGCGCTATATGCCTCGCACCAGCAAGGCCGGTAACAAAATGAGATTGCTGAGTGAAGAAGAAGAAGATGTACACTTAGAAGAAGGTATGCAGGCGGAAGAAAATGTTTTCTCGATCGACTATGATGTATGGATCGATGAAAAATCGGGAGAAGTAAAGATCGATAAATATCCCGGCCACCTGCAGGCATTGAAGTGTAACAGTTGTGGCTTCTATACCATGCGTGTTGTAAAAGAAGAAATTACGCGCCATCCGAGTAAAGATGCTCCGGGTGAATTGATTAAGAACTTTCAGTGTTCTTACTGCAAGTCGGTGCGTGCAACAGCCTATAACATTTCTACCAAAGAAGCAGACGATTACCGAAACCAGGGTATGCACAGCTTCAAACGCAATAAAAATATTGATATGGTGCGCGTTGAAATACACTCCAGCACTTCCGGGAAAAAGTTCTTCGAGTTTCAAAACCTGGAGCAGGCTCAGAAGTTCCTCGATGAATATGACGCTGAAAAGAACAGTTAGACGTGAAAATGATCTGAAATTGATTTTTTTACGTTAAGGGCTTTAAGGCATGCGATTTGCCAACAGTATACAGAATTAAATATTGAAAGGATGAAGAAAACAGTTATTGTGGGGATCATAAGTTCGGTGCTGTTCGTACCAAGTCTCCTTTTCGCAGGTAATGTTGCAGATACAACCCGTTTGAAACCGAAACCAGTATTTGGTAAAGAGGCGAAGGTTGTAACCTATATATTGGATAATAATCATTACAGGAAGATCACGTTAAACGATTCGATGTCGTCTGCTATACTCGATAGCTATATCAAGAATCTGGATAACAATAAAACGTATTTTAATACCACCGATCTTGCCGGATTTGAAAAGTATAGAACGAGTCTCGATGATCAGACACGTGCCGAAAATGT
>NZ_DATCSD010000467.1:0-5779 GCF_036568665.1 Ohtaekwangia sp.
TCTGCTTTTTCGAGATCAAGCTCGATGTTCGTCCACACATTCTCTGCAGGACTCACCTCGGCTTCACCGAAAGCATCTTTGAACGCATCCTCAAATTTTCGACTCTCCATATCGTTCATAATACGTTGACTCCTTTAACAATCGCTGCTGCAGCAAACTCTTGGCCCGCGCAAACTGCGACTTCGATGTTCCTTCTGATATACCTAACTGTTCTGCTATTTCTTTATGACTAAATCCTTCAATGGCAAACATGTTAAAAACAATCTGGCAACCTTGCGGCAGCGCCTGTATCATCTCTAGCAGTTGGGTGAAGTGGATGCCGGATATACTGACTTCGTCTTCCGGTAGATTGGTCTCTTCAATGTCGACCATCGGCATCAGGTAAAGCTTCTTTCGGTTAGCGTTCAGGGCAGTGTTCACCATAATGCGCGTGATCCACGTTTCCAGTTTCGAATCGCCTCTGAAATTCTCTATTCCCTGAAAAACTTTTACAAAACCTTCCTGAAGAATATCCTCTGCCTCTGCGGTTGTTTTGGAATATCGCAGGCATACTACCATCATTTTTCGGCAATAGCGGTCGTACAAAGCTCGTTGAGAAGCCCTGCTACCTTTACGGCATCCGTCTATAAGCTCGTTTTCGTTGAGCATCAATCCGATAATACGGCCATGTTGCTTCATTAGACACCCGGTCAGGTAAAAAAGTTGGAATGCCTCAATATTTGTTGCCGTGCTATCTCACCACACAAAGCTTTGATATTGGCAATTTCTTTTTTCCTTTGTCGTTCGTACCAGAACCAAGTTTTCGCAGCTCGCACCACTGTGCTTGCCAGCGTTGATTAAAATTACAATTTCAGCATGAGATCCAGACTGTTTTCCCTTGCACTACTCCTGTTGGCCTCCGCCTGTACTCCCATCGCACAAAGTTCGCTTAATTCTGAGGGGAATCCTAAAACCCTGCAGCTCAGTGACCAGGTATACGAACCCGAAATAAAAACCGTGCAGCTCTATGCAGCCGGCAACCCGCTATACCCCGCGGTTACCAACCTCGGACAAGAGAACCTCACATTGGAATTTGACGACCTGCGAAGTCAGAATGACACCTACTATGCCAAGGTGCTTCACTGCAACTATAACTGGACAGAGTCTGGCTTGCAAGACCTTGACTATATGAATACGTACAATGAATTTCCGATCAACACGTACGAGTTCTCGGTCGATACACATATACCCTATATCCACTATAAACTCGCGCTGCCATCAGTAAAACTTCCGGGTAATTATGTTCTCGTAGTATACCGCGGCAGCAATAAAGATGATATTATTCTGAGCAAGCGCTTCATGGTATATAATACGCAGATCAGCTTCACACAAAACGGTAATCTCATTGGTCCCGGCAGAATTGCCGATCTCAATCAACAGCTAAATTTTACGGTCGATTACGAAAATCTGAATATACTCAACCCGCTTACGGATGTACATGTAAACATCCGCCAGAATCAGCGATGGGATAACCAGGCTGTAAATGTGAAGCCCAGCTTTGTGCGCGAAATAGAAAAAGAACTTGAATATCGTTTCTTCGATGATACACAGATGTTCAAAGGCGGTAACGAATTTCGCTTCTTCGACTTGCGTTCACTTGCATACCCCGGACGTAACGTAGACCATGTCGATAAAAAAGTAAAACCGTTCAAAGCCTATATTCAGAAAGATAAAACACGCGAAGACCAGGCGTATGCACAATACAATGATCTGGACGGAAACTTTACACTCGATAATCTCGACTATAACAAAAACATGGCGTACGCCAATTATGTAGATGTAAACTTCACGCTCTCCACGCCTCCTGTTAAAGGCGATGTATATGTAGCCGGAGCATTTAACTATTGGAATCTCAATCGCGAGAACAAGATGCGCTATGATTCAGCACAGCAAAGTTATGTTGCTAACGTGTTACTGAAGCAAGGTTGGTACGACTATCAATATATAGTGAAGTCTCCGAATGTGAGCCCCTATAAATTTGAAGGCAGTCACTTCGAAACAGAAAATGTATACGAGATCTTTGTATACTATAAACCATTTCAACCACAGGCCGACCTGCTGATTGGCTACTTGCGGCTGGAAGCAAATCCGCGTTAAGCGTATACCATCTCCTGCTGCGTGGTGCGTTGGATGGAGTCGTTGTTGGCAACATCCAGCATACCAAAGCCTTTGTGTGTAAAATAGCCGAGGCCATTCTCGTATACAAACTGCTGCACTTCTTTAGCAGCATAGAGTGTAAACGGAAAAGTATAGCCGCGCACTTCAAATTTCACATCGCTGTCGTATAGCGGGTATATACGCGCAAACTTTTTATGCGAAGCCTGTATACGTTGAATATAGTCGTGGTCAGGAACGATCTGAAATTTATAGAAGGAAGTAAGCTGCTCGGCAGTATATTTCCCGATGGACTCCATGCGTGCAATAGTGGAATCATAGAGCAGATCAGAAAACTCATCGCTCTCGGGCGACACAAATTTCTTACCGCTCTCATCGTTGAACGCAGCCGGTATCACTACGATAGGCGATATACATAAGAATCGCGCTTCATCGCTGATCTTTACGGGTTCTTCCTGTTCAATAGACTCCGGCACCAGGTGCAGATTGCCTACGATAATTTCCTTCTGCTCAAAAAGTCGCGCGATAAAGTAATCGAGAAATGCCTTATCAGAGCAGGCAAATACAAGCGTCACTTTGGAAGAGAAATAATGAAGTCCTTTACGGCTAACCTTCGTCTGCCCCTTCAATCCGGAAAAATTATAGTGGTTAAACTCAATATAATTCTTCTCCGGACCAAAAATCAAAAGTCCTTTTATAACCTGCGCCAATAAATATTGGTGGTGAAACGGTACGTACGCACCCCTGTTTTTCAGTGAAAAAATAATCCTGGTTCTCAAGCCAAAAAAAAATTAGTCAGGGGTTTAAATCGTACCCAAACAAAAAACCCGCTCCGCACTGAATGTGAGCGGTTTATAAAGCTAAGAAAAAAAAAGAAAGGTTGTAGATATTTGTAAGGAAACTTTAAACGTTGAAGCGGAAATGCATGATATCCCCGTCTTCCACCACGTATTCTTTTCCCTCTACGGCCATCTTGCCGGCTTCCTTACACGCTTGCTCAGTTTTATACTGCTGATAATCAGTTAATTTTATAACCTCGGCACGGATAAAGCCTTTTTCGAAATCCGAGTGGATCACACCGGCAGCCTGAGGTGCGCGCCATCCTCTGCGGATAGGCCATGCACGAACTTCCTTCTCTCCTGCCGTGAAATAAGTGATCAGGTCAAGCAGGTGATACGAAGCACTCAATAATTTATTAAGTCCGGATTCCTTCAATCCGTATTCTGCTAAAAATACAGCGCGGTCTTCTTCACTTTCCAGTTCTGCAATCTGGGCTTCAATCGCTGCACTGATAATAACCACTTCGGCATTCTCATCTTTTACATGAGCCTTCAGTGCATCTACATATTTATTCCCCGTGTGAATGGATCCTTCATCTACATTCGTAACATAGATAACCGGCTTGGCAGTAAGCAACTGAAGATCAGCAACGGCTTTTTTATCTTCTTCATCAACCTGTAGTGCGCGGGCATTTTTACCGGAGAGCAACGTCTCCTTATATAATTGGAGTACTGATAATTCTTTCTTCAGTTTCGCATCGCCACCTTTGGCAGCCTTCTCCGTCTTGGCAATTTTCTTTTCAACCGACTCGAGGTCTTTTAGTTGAAGCTCCGTGTCAATGATCTCTTTATCAGCCACAGGATCAACACGACCATCTACGTGCACGATGTTGTCGTTCTCAAAGCAACGCACCACGTGTACGATAGCATCTACCTGGCGAATGTTGCCAAGAAACTGGTTGCCAAGACCTTCACCTTTGCTGGCACCTTTCACCAGGCCTGCTATATCTACAAACTCAATAGTAGTAGGCAGCACACGCTGTGGATTTACCAGTGCTTCCAGAATTTTCAAACGCGCATCCGGAACCGAGATCACCCCAACGTTGGGTTCAATAGTACAAAACGGAAAGTTGGCTGCTTCTGCTTTGTTATTGGATATAGCATTAAAGAGTGTTGATTTTCCAACATTTGGCAAACCTACAATCCCACATTGAAGTCCCATGGAGCGCGTATTTAATTAAGGCCGCAAATATAAGGGGATGGAGAGATTTGGTAAAGAAATATTTTCAAGGACCGCTGCTGGCTTCGGGCTACTGGCCGCTGGAGGTGTGAAGTTTGGAACTAACGTGTGTCTTTATACTTCGACATTCGTTGATCGATATTCTATTTCCTTCTTTCGTTATCCATGTAACCATTAACGGATCACTACTTCCTCAGATAATAGGCAACAGAGAATTGAAAATTCCTGTTATATAGTGCAGTCCATCCTTGCGCTACTCCATTAGGACCGGCATTGAAATAGACCTTATCAAGGTTGGAAATTCCGTAGTAATATCTTCCTAACAACGACCACTTGGGTGTCAGGTTAAATCGTAAGCCACCAATCGCGCCAAAATCAGTTTTGTTATAATCAAGTATTGTATTGTTAGAAACATTAACACCAATAGAAGGACCTGCTTCAATGTTTAATAAAGCAATAGGCTGATACGAAAGCACTAGCGGAGCTTCGATATAGCCCAGTTTAACACCACCTCCCGCTCCTTTCTCAATGAACTGAAGCTCCGGAATAAAAGTAAATTTATTCGAGAATTTCAGCTTTGTAAAAACTCCAACATGGAAGGAAGTATACGAATCAAAACCAAGTGCTTCATTCTGCTTATGACGAATCCCGATGGTGTTTACATTAACTCCGGCCTTGAATCCCAGCGGTATTTGTGCATAGCTATAAAAACCGGAGAGTATACCAATGGCCAGTAAAATCTTCTTCATATAGGATTATAATCTATTAAGGGGCGCGAATATAACAGTTCCTTCAATCTGTTAGAGAAACATCAGCAAAAAGAGATTAGATTTGAATCAGGCAGGCGTTACTTAAAGCCCATACTAAAAGATAATACACCATGAACCGACAAGAATTTCTCCAATATGCCGGACTGATCAGTGCCGGATTACTCGTGAATATAAATACTGCCGAAGCAGAACAATCCAAGTATATATCAAAGCGTCCGGATACATCGGCACGAAACTTTACAAGTAAATCCATTGAAGAGGCGATCAAAGAATTTAAGTCGCACGTAAAAGATGAAGAGCTCGGCTGGTTGTTCGAGAACTGCTTTCCGAATACACTCGATACAACGGTTTTCCTGAAAGCAAAGGGAGCACACCCGGATACCTATATCATTACGGGCGACATCGATGCCATGTGGCTCCGCGATAGCACAGCACAGATATGGCCCTACTTACCGTTCATGAAGACAGACGCTTCCTTGCAGAATCTCATTGCAGGGGTTATCAATCGCCAGACACAATGTATACTCAAAGATCCATACGCCAACGCTTTCTATGACGATGCCTCGAAGATCAGCGAATGGAAAGACGATCTCACGGATATGAAGCCCGGTATACATGAGCGTAAATGGGAGATCGACTCGTTGTGTTATCCGATACGTCTCGCCTATCATTATTGGACGTTCACAAAAGATACTACACCATTCGATGCTTCATGGAAATCGGCAGTAGCCACTACGTTGAAAGTATTCAAAGAACAACAACGTAAACAAAATCAGGGCTCCTATACTTTTCAACGCACAACAGCATGGGCTACCGATGGTGTTCCGCTGGCGGGC
>NZ_DATCSD010000468.1:0-13905 GCF_036568665.1 Ohtaekwangia sp.
CCTGCGTTGGATGCTATTGTGTCTCCCACCGCTCAGCCGGAAATTATAGCAGAAGGATTTGAGTGGAGTGAAGGGCCGCTGTGGCTGGAAGAAACCAAGACATTGATATTTTCGGATGTACCGAAGAATACGATTCACCAATGGACGGAAGAGAAAGGTTTATCGGTATACCTCACGCCTTCCGGATATACCAGCTCGGTACCGCGCGGTGGCGAGATGGGTTCTAACGGACTCACGCTTACACCGGATGGTAAACTTGTACTATGCCAGCATGGCGATCGCAGAGTAGCGATCATGAATGCCCCGATCAACGATCCGAAGCCCGACTTCATTACGGTATCCGATAACATTGATGGTAAAAAACTGAGTAGTCCCAACGATGCGGCTGTACGCAGCAACGGTGATGTATTCTTTACTGATCCTCCCTACGGTTTGCCTAAACAAGCAGACGACTCTACAAAAGAAACTCCTTACAACGGAGTATATAAAGCATCGGCTGGCAAAACTACATTGCTGGTGGATTCAATCACACGTCCGAATGGTATAGCATTCCTGCCGGGAGAAAAGACTTTCATTGTAGCAAACTCTGATCCTGACAAAGCGATCTGGTATGCATTTGACCTCGCGGAAAATGATTCCGTTACCAACGCCCGTATATTCTACAATGCAACGGCAGAAGCTAAAAAAGAAAAAGGATTACCCGATGGTTTTAAAGTAGACAAACAAGGTAACATCTTTGCCTCCGGCCCTGGTGGTGTATGGATTTTTAATTCCGAAGGAAAAATACTGGGCAAGATCAAAATACCCGAAGCCACTTCCAACTGCGCACTGAGTGCCGATGAGAAAACGCTCTATCTTACTTCAGATATGTATGTACTACGCGTGAAGCTGCGCGAATAATAATAGCAACAGCTGCTGAGCATAAAGCCGAAAGTTGAAAGCTTAAAGTGTAATATATACCACCTTAGCTTTTTTAACTTTCGGCTTCTTCATTTAATGCAAATCTCCCACAGAACTCACGGATTAACACAAGCAAAAAGCGCAAAGATTAATGTAGAAAGCAGTGTGCATTCACTTCAGCATTCGTTGATCGATGTTCCTTGTTCAATATTCAATTCCCGTTATTCGTTAACAGCTATCCGCGGATACCCTCGCAGGTTACATCATTCGCTTTTAAAGGGTATTGCATCGATCATGCTCCGGGCCATACATTTAAAATATCAACCTGAGAATTTTCTCCTATGATTCCAGCATTGCTCCAGAAACTCGTTAACGGCCTTTCGGTTTAAGTCGAAAGAATTTCTCATAACATCGAAGCAGTTATGGCCGTATAAATTCTTTATATAGGGATTGGCTCCTCTGCTGACAAGTCTTGTTATTTGTTCTTTTAACACCTCAATTTTCTTCTGCGAGTCTTCAGAAATAACAGCATCATTTCTTGGATAAAATCGTTCCAGAGCGTTTACAAGTTCAAATAAAACTGTGTTTCCATTCCCGTATGGATAATTGACGTCAGCACCATTTTGCAATAGTAGTTCGAGTGCTTTAAAGTTACTGTTGTATACAACACACTTGTGCATGGCGTAGCGAATGTTGGCTTTCTTCGATAACAAGAATTCAACAATTTCATTGTTGTTAAACCAGCATGCAGCTTCGAGAAAAGTATTGTCCTGGCTTTCCCATTTACCGTTGATGTCTATCTCACCACTCTCAACACCTTTCATAAATTGTTCATTAAAGCGGTGTGATATTAAATTATATTCATACGTTTCGTTCGCAGATTTATGGGATGGCTTTAGCTTATTATATTTCGGATGTGCCTGGTATTTTCTGGGGGGATCAATTGTTTTATGCCCGTCTTTAACTTCGTTATAGGTTCCGTTATCTTTAACAGCATCCCAATACGATCCTCCGTTAATATCACTGAATGAGACTACTCTGTCTTTATGAAATAATATATCCAATCCATGATCTTCATCCCAGGTGCAGCCACCGGTAACATCACAATACGAGTAATTATCTTTTGATACAATCTTTATCGTGATGGTATTAAAACCAATAAGTGTCTTGACTTTCTCTGCTGTTAATTCCTGGAATTGCTCTTCCTTTTGCAGGTCATAGTTAATGATGATCCCGGGCAGTTCCTCCAGCGTTCTTTTTACAATGGCTGTTACAATGCTTTCCTGATTTTCAAAAATATACTTCAGTGTATTAAGTTGTTCAGGATACGGATCGGGGTTATCGGTCAGGTCGTCCTCAAATTCTATGGTAAGTATACCTTTGTTGGGTTGGTCAGATGAAACCGAAGTATAGGCACCTTTTCGTTCCTGAAAGCCGGCAAATGCCGGCAGATTGATTTTATAATCCCAATTGCCGTCAAATTTAAAATCGCTGAAATTCATCCTGATATTTCATTGAAAGACTATACTTTGTTTTGAAGAAGGGCTCAAATATAAACTCGTTTGCAAACATATCCACACGGCTAACCTCTGTACGAATAACTATTAACGATTTGTTTTCCGAATGACAATACTCCACTCCGCGCCACTATATACTTTATACTTCTCTGAAAAACTGCCCTGATTGATGGCGACAGAAAAATTCAGCAGGCTGTTCATATAGGCCATGGTCTGTCCTTCCGGCACGGCAGAGAATGTATTAACGTAAGGCATATCACCTTCAAATATAGTCTGCTGGTCCTTGTAGACTATCACGTGAAGTTTGTCGTTCAGCTTAACACCTAATTTCTGAAATATAGTCTGGTCTATATTGGTCCATACGTTGCCGTATTGCACATCGAGCACGGGTATATTTCCTTTAATTATACCATTCTCGATAACGGGTTTCTGGTAATCTATACTTACAACCTGTGGTGCCAGCTTTGGCCCTACCTCTTCCCAGCGAATAGTACCGGAAGCGAGTCGTGCGCCGGTAAACGCATATACATCGCGACCGTGAAAGGTGTATGACTTCTCGGAGTTCTTCAGCCTGTTAACCGCTTCATTAATTTGTCGTACTTCATCTATACCGAGTCGCTCGGCTACGAGCGTCAGCGTTCCATTATCGGGAGAAACAAAGTAATGTCCTGATTTCGTTTTTAGCACTACCGACTTGCGCTCGGAGCCTACTCCCGGATCAACAATGGATACGAACACTGTACCGGGCGGCCAATAGGGTGCCGCCTGAAATAATCTATAGGCTGCCTCCCATATATTATAGGCGGGTATCTCGTGCGTTACATCAAACAATTTAAGTTCTGGCGATACACTGAAAGCAACACCCTTCATCTCGGAGACAGCACCATCCTTCAATCCAAAATCCGATTGAAACACCAGCGCCTTATTCTGAGCCATTCCACAAAAGCCCAGGCCAACAATCAAAACCACCAGAAATGTATACCTGATCATATAGATGCAAAATCTCTTTCCCCTAAATTAAAAACTTATCTTAATCCCGCATCAAACCCTTACCTTTACCCGCACATAAACACATCAACACCCAAACACATAAGCACATTACTATGCATGCTGTTAACCAGATAACCCCCACCGTTCTGTTCCTGATGTGCCTCGGAGGGATCGCCTTTATCCTGATCATGAAGGCCATTTTCCGGAAGCCCAAGTAAGGTTTCCCGGCAATTTGTATACTCAAGTTGCATTTCTACCGTTCAATGCCCCTTTTAATCGTCAGGATGATTTTATAATTTAATCGGCTGATAGTTATTTGATCCCTGCTAACATGTCTCTCCTGCAGGATGCGCCAACCGCGCGATCAACGGGTACAGATGTGTTCTAAAAAAAACTAACCAACATCACATGAAAAAAGTATTCGTCATTTGTGCGCTTACGCTTTTTGCCGCTGCCGCTTTTGCACAGACCACTAAAAAGACACTCGAACTTCCTGACTTTAAAGGTATCTATGTTAACTCTAACTACACAGTATACCTGAAGCAAACCAACAAACAGGAAGTTGTGGTGGAAGCATTGACCGAAATCTATACTCTTACCGATATAAAGGTGGAGAACGGTGTGCTGATGATCAACATAGACCGCAAGCCCGATAATCCAAACAAAAGTCTCTGGGCGAAGATCGATGACATCAAGCTGAACCCTACCATGAAAGTATATGTGAGTGTGAAGAACATAAACGATCTTCAGGTAAATGGAGGTGGCAAGATCATTTCCGAAAACTCGATCGCTGCAGACTATATGTACCTGGCGGTAAATGGTAACGGCAGCATGGATGTGGATCTGAAAGGCAACACCGTGAAAGCAGAAGTGAGTGGTTCAGGCACATTGAACCTGAAAGGCTATGCTACTTCTATTGAAGCACTCGTAAGCGGAACAGGCGCACTGAAAGGTTTTAACTGCCCGCTGGAAACAGCAAAGGCAAAAGTAAGCGGCAGCGGAAGCTGTGAGCTGAATGTATCTACCAACATTGACGCTACCATTCTGGGCAGCGGAACGATCAAGCATAAAGGCAATACCAAGACTGCCACTAAAAAGATATATGGCATTGGTACGGTAGACCGCGCGTACTAATTATTCTACAACGTATTTTTCTTGTACGACAGGAACCTTCACTGGTCTCCTGTCGTACTTTTTATATATTCGTAGTACTATGGGTCTATTTGGAATTTTAATCGTTGCAGCGATCGTATCCTATATTTTCCGGGATAGTCTCTTCGGGCGAAACCTGGAAACGAAGGATGACAAGTATAATGCAGCACGCAAGCAGCGCATGGACGAGCTCGATCGTCTGCTGGATAAGATCAACACTCGCGGTATAGACAGTCTTACTCCCGGAGAAAAAAGACGACTGGACGAACTGTCGGGAAAGAAATAGTTGTTAGCATGCCGGTGCCTATCCCCACGCTTCACCTCTTCCCTATACTCGATAAAAAACTGGTTGAGCTTCTTCGATCACTTTCACCGGATGATTGGCAAAAACCAACCCGCGCCAAACAGTGGACAGTAAAAGATATAGCCTCTCACCTGCTGGATGGCAACCTTCGGACGCTGTCTATATCACGCGATAAGTTCTTTGGAGAATCTCCCGGCAACATCAACTCGTATCAAGACCTGGTATATTTCCTGAACCAGCTCAATGCCGATTGGGTAAAGGCCACACGAAGATTAAGCCCCACCGTATTGATACACCTGCTGGAAACAACGGGAACGCTATACCACGAACATCTCTCATCACTCGATCCGATGGCTGATGCTATATTCTCCGTAGCGTGGGCGGGCGAAGAACGATCGCTGAACTGGTTTCACATTGCGCGCGAGTATACCGAGAAGTGGCACCACCAGCAACAGATCAGAGAAACCGTAGGGCAAGATGGCATTACCACGCGAGCGCTATACTACCCTGTACTCGATACATTTCTGCAGGCGCTTCCGCATCATTACCGCTCCACGTCCGCATCAGATGGAGCAACTATCACAATAGTTATTACAGGTGAAGCCGGTGGCGCATGGTCTATTGTATACCACGATTATCAATGGAAATTCACTACGAGGCCATCTTCACCCTCCTGCACAATTACGCTGAAAGATGAAGACGCCTGGAAATTATTCACGAAAGGACTAACGCTTGCTGAAGCCCAGGCATGTATACAATTGCAAGGCGATCGTTCGCTGGGCGAACCTATATTTACCATGCTGTCCGTTATGGCATAGTATATTTTACCTATAGCTGTAATCGTATCTTCATTTTGTTTAATCCCGTCACAGCCGTCATTACCAACACGGCATATACAGCCGACCAGAGTATACCGGCTGCTCCCTGATAAAATACCGAAGGCCAATGGATATGCACAAGCTGCATAAAAGCGTATACAATAAACGGAATAATATAGGTTAGCAACGGATTGGAGGCTGCAGGCTTGAAGAAGGAAGTCCAGCCGTTTATCTTTTGCAGATCGACAATCACATACAGTATAGTAAAAATGATCGTACAGATACCAGCGCTATACAACGCCCAGGTTGGTGTAGCATATATTTTGGAGATGGTATAATACGGACGTAGTAAAAACCCTACCGCAAACACGATAGCCGCAAATACAATTACCACTAAAAAGCGTTTGGTTTGATCGAGTTTTAATTTCTGATCGAAGAACATAAGCGACACCGCCATACCACACAACGCAATGGCTGTGTGCGTAGCGTGTCCGCCCAACCCGGCTATCCAGCTGGCTTCACCGGAAGGAGATTTACCGGCACCATATATACCGATGCAAACGGCAATCATAATCAGTATACCAAACAGATTGCCACGCACTATCTGGTATATAATGCAGGTAGCCAGGTAGGCCCAACCGATAAGCCCGAGTATCCCCCACCACTGTGGTGTGAGCGTCTGCGAGCCATCTTCACCACCGCGATACAGCCAGGCTAATATCAGCAGCAAAGCAACACCGGTACCGCGAAGTATATATACGGTTGTTTTTGATTGAGAACTATATACATTCCAGATTATGATCACACCTGCATAGAACAGCAGCGACCATAGTGCAATAGGCAGGGCCATAGCCTGTTCGTTGTAGCCTCCTTCGGCATTTACCATAAATACACCCAGCACCAGTAAACCGATGGTGCGAAACAGTATATGCAGTTGTACCTGCCCGAGGTTGTCTCCTTTGGCAACGCGATTATTGATAGCGAAAGGTATAGACATACCCACTATAAAAAGAAAAGCGGGAAATACTACATCCACAAAAGTCATGGCATCGGCATTGGCAGGCATGTGCTTCATCCAGGCAGGTATACCCTGCACTCCGGCCAGTTCGTTCACAAAGATCATGACCAGTATTGTTATACCGCGAAAGGCATCGATGGAAAGTATGCGTTGAGTTGTAAGCGAGTTATGCATTGTGCGTGCGTAATTAGGGGTTTACAATGGTGGAAGTTTTACCGCTGCGTCCGCGGGAGTTAAATGCCTTCATGCGAATGGTGCCTTTCTTCGCGATCGGCCCGCTATAGATCGTACTCTTCAGTGACGGCTCTTTTCCATCGGTAGTATAGCGCACTATAAAACCGGGATATTGCATATTTACCACTACTGTTCCATTCTCCACAACCGCACCGGGAGAAGGTATACGATAGAGGAAACCTCCGGCATAATGATCGAGTCGTGGCAGCTCACGCAAACCGGATACTGCTATAAATTCAGACCATGCCTGCAGATATAGTGCTTCGCTTTTGGCTGCATCTTTTTCAGTAGCCCACTCGGGATCTTTAGCCCACGCACGTTCTGCGAGACTGAGCATCTTCGGCAAGATCATATACTCCATACGCTCTGGCCCCAGCATATTCTCTGCCCAGAGCAGTCCTTGTATACCTACTATATTTGATTTACCATAATCGGTTAAGCGCTCTTTACCAATGAAGATGGAACGGTTCAGTGTATTCCCGAATTTATCTTCCTTCGCATTCCTGAAGTAGTCGTATGGAATAAAGTAATACGGTTTGTCCACATCCACGAAAGCTCCCCAATAATAACCGGGTTCATCGAAGGCTTTATAGTATGCCATGTCGAAGTATAAATTGGTTACACACGAGAGCACCACTTTATACCCGGCATTCGCCAATCGATAGGCCAGATCTTCTGATCCCCACCCCAGCACGTTGTTCCATACATCTACCTGGAATTTATCTTTCACAAAATCCGGGTTTGGTATATAGCGGCTCTCGCCATCGAGTTTTGTTTTGCGCATGGCAATCTCCTCCCAGCCATAGAGCGACAGTCCTTTTGCCTGGACTATCGTATTTACTTTACCAAAGAAATAATACCACAAGTCTTCCGTTGATTTTACGGAAGCATTATTCTCCATCAAATTCTGACAAGCCGGTGAATGCTCCCATACACCTGCCGGCACTTCATCGCCACCAAAGTGGATGGTCTGCAACGGTGCCCCTGCACGCTGATAGAGTGTTACCATCTCATCCACTATTTTCTCCAGGAAAGTATAGGCCGATGGCATGGCCACGTTGATCACGTTGTCGTTCCATCCCTGAACAGAACGGTATACCGATTTATCATCCGGATCGCGCAGCAGGTATTTCTCTGCTTCTTCTTTTTTACCTTCCTTCATCAGGCGGGTATAGCGTGCATCCATGGATTTGATCGCAGCCCGTGCATGGCCCGGAGTTTCTATTTCCGGTATCACACGAACATGTCGCGCAGTAGCATAGCGAAGTATATCGATATAGTCTTGTTGTGAGTAATAACCGCTCCCATGCGGATTGCTAATATCCGGCCCGGAACCGAACGATGGCAATAATGCCGAAGTACCATCCACAGTGTGTCCGCGTTTCGATCCTATAGCCGTAAGCTCCGGCAGGGATGGTATTTCTATCCGCCATCCTTCATCATCATTCAGGTGCAGGTGCAGCACATTCAATTTATACAGCGCCATCAGGTCGATCAGTTTTATCACCTGTTGTTTTTGCTGAAAGTTGCGGGCTACATCGAGGAAGAAGGCGCGGTGTTCAAAACGGGGAGCATCCTCTACATCCACCAACGGTACGGCTACTGATGCCGGCACTGTGGCCCACGCTGCGGGACTCAGCAGTGTTTTGAGTGATTGGATACCATAAAATATACCTGCCCCGGAAGAAGCGGTGATCGTTATACCTTCGGCTGTTACGGATAAGGTATAACCTTCGTGTGATGCTTCACCCTTCTTCAGGTGAATTGCTTTGGCTGCATTACCGCTTGTTACTACGGGCGACTTCTTGTGAAATATACTTTGCAGATCGCCCGCGAGCAGTTCTGCCTCCTGCTGAAAAGCCGGATCGGTTACGATGGTAACATCGCTGGTTAATGTATACGTGCCGGCATGTTCCCGATATAGAACCGGAGTAGGAAATACTTTTGTGAGTTTTTCTTCGGCAACAGGTTTCGCATTCTTGTTTTGTTCGAAGATTATTTGCGGAGTGATCAACCCGATCTTGTCGCCTTCAAAACGCAAATATTGTTTTGGCTCTGTAGAAGGTTTTATCGTATAATTTGTCAACGGTATACCCTTTGCCAGTGCAGCATCCCACACGATAAACAAACCTGCCGGTGCATCGGTAAAATTTACTACCCAATCGCTGGCGGCAAATTCAACACGTAGTGAAGCACCTGCTTTAATACCGGTGAAACCGGCTCTTGGTACAAGACGGAAAAGATCTCCATTGATATGTTCTATCAATACATTTCCGGTAACAGAAGCAGGATCTACCGTGCGTATAAAATTAAAATATAGCGTCCATCCTGATGCAGGCCAATCAACCTTGCTGCTGTTGGTAATGGTAAATGCCGAGAGGAAACGGGATGTATGCTGATAATTATTTTCGATTACTTCCCATTGTATTTTCAGTTTATGCGTATCTGCATTTTGTGATTGGGTATATCCCGAAACTGATGCCAGCACCAGGACAACAAGAAGAAGTGTTCTCATCGACAGTAAATCTTTTGGGTTGTAGTTATGCGTGAAATAGTTCACTCGCTGTGAATATAGATGAATTGAAAACGCTGCGCTTCATTGCTGCAGAATAATTTCATCGCACACCACGCACACGCTATATATACTGCGCACACACCGGCACACTACGGAAATATAGGTTGGCATCGGGTCTAACAAAGTATATTTTTTTGAGGCAAGGGTGGCGCGAATGTTCACAGGAAGTTCACACAATATAGTTTGCGTTTTCGGCAAAACTTTGTTGCTTTGTGTGTCGCAACATGCACAGAACTACCTGAAGGAAACAACCGTAGTGAAAGCATCGAGGTGTAACGCTTATACCTCACGGTTGTAAAAAAGCTGCGTTTTTATACCTGAAAACGGCAGAAAATAAAGAATTGTAAAAAATCAAAAATTTATTTCTATTTTGCACTTGTTAATTGTCATTCTTTACTGAGGCCGCCCTCAGAAGAAATTCGCGAGTAGTTCAGTCGAAGTCTGCCAGTTTTCAAAAATTAATTTCTCATTTATCTTTTAAACAATGAACATTTACGTTGCCAACATCCCTTTTAAGGCATCCGAACAGGAATTGAAGGGATTATTTGAAGAGTATGGCGAAGTTTCTTCAGCCAAGATCATCATGGACAAAGTAACGCAGCGCAGCCGTGGTTTCGGTTTTATCGAAATGGCAGATGAAGCTGCTGGCCGTCAAGCTATCACTAGCCTCAACGGATTCAACTTCTTGGGCAAAACCCTAGTAGTAAACGAAGCAAGACCGAAGACTGATGCACCTCGCAGTGGCGGTGGTGGATACAGAAGCGGTGGTGGCGGTGGTTACAACCGCAGAAGTAATAACAACGATTATTAATTCACCGGAGAGATAACCAAAGACTCTTAAGAAAACTGCCTGGACACTCCAGGCAGTTTTTTTTATATTCATCCTGTAATCATCAACAGCCAGGCTGCTATGAATCTGAATCGCGTACAAAAGATCGTTGTTATCATCATCACCTTCATTCCGTTTCTGCTTATACCCTATATATTCTTCAACATCTTTTATTTCATCATCGACATTATACAGGCAAATGAATCGGGTACATCTCCTGATAGTATAGCCATCAGCGGTATACTGTCCTTTTTATTCCCCATCATCATTTTATCACTGCTATCGCTTGGGCTACACATTTTCTATATCATTCATGCTGCTATGAATACATATATAGATCAGACTGAGCGCATCGTATGGATACTCCTCTTTATTTTCTTCGGCACAATCACTTTTATTATCTACTGGTTTCTGCGAATCTGGAATGAGAAGCAAACCTCAGTCTGAATTGTTATATTCTTCTTGATTTTGCAAAGGCGTTTTCGTAAACTTTGTATATATCATAAAAGAAAAAGTTATGAGTGTTATCACCGAAGTAGAAAAATGGGGTAACAGTCACCGCCCTGGTTTTCTGGATATTTTCCGCCTTGCGCTGGGAATATTTATCACGTACAAAGGCCTGTACTTTATAACGCACATGCATGAACTGGAGATGACAGCTTCCGGCACGAATACATATTTTGCGGGAGCTACGCTGGCGCATTACGTTGTGTTTGCGCATATCTGTGGTGGTCCGCTAATAGCCTTTGGATTATTCACACGTATAGCATGTCTCATTCAGGTACCGATACTGATTGGCGCTGTATTCATGGTAAACTATCCGAAAGGTTTTCTTTCTATAGGTCACCACATGGAACTCTGGCTGTCTATTGTCGTATTGGTTGGTTTAATTACGTTCATGGTGTTTGGTGCAGGGCGCTACTCCATTGATGCCAAGCGCAGAAAAGAAATGCAGACTACGCATCAGTAAAGCATTCTCCTAACCTAAACCGAGGGCATCCGGCTAACCACGGATGCCTTTCTTTTTTTACAATCAATCTATACCCTTCATCCTAACCTTCGGGTTCCTGTATAGGAAATTTTGTACTTTGGAGCCTTTGATCAAACCATGACCTACATTCTTGGTATAGACATTGGCACAGGAAGTACAAAAGCTGTAGCCGTTAATTATTCCGGTAAAGCTATACATACCGAACAGGTTGCTTACCCAACGTTAACGCCTCAGCCTGGCTATAGCGAGCAGGCTCCTGAACTTATCTGGCAGGCATTTTTGAAATGTATACTGCGCACTATTTCGTTCATGCAACAACCACCACAAGGTATAGCACTCAGCAGTGCCATGCACAGTTTTATACCGGTAAATGAAACGGGCGAACCGTTAATGAACATGATTACCTGGGCCGACAATCGCAGTGCTGCTATAGCGGAGCGAATTAAAAATTCGCCACAGGGAGAATTACTCTATAAACAGACCGGTACTCCGGTTCATGCCATGTCTCCCCTGTGCAAGATCATCTGGATGCGCGAGCATAATGAAACGCTCTACAATGCAGTGAGCAAGTATATATCGATCAAAGAATATATATGGTTTCGCCTGTTTGGTGTATATGAGATTGACCACTCGATCGCTTCGGCTACCGGGTTGTTTGATATCGAAAGCCTGACGTGGAATACAACTGCCCTCTCGCTCTGCGGTATCTCGGAAGATAAACTTTCTATACCGGTAAGTACAAACTTTCAGCGCGCTGCACTTTCGGAAAGTATAGTGCAGCAAACGGGTTTACCAACCAATACACCTTTCTTTATAGGAGCAAGCGATGGATGCTGCGCCAACGTTGGGAGCTTTGCTGTTGACGATGGTATAGCGGCCCTTACTATAGGAACCAGCGGTGCTATACGCGTGGCGAATACAACGCCTACTTTTAATTTTGGTGCCATGACGTTCAATTACCGCCTCGATGAAAATACATTTATCTCAGGCGGACCAATCAACAACGGTGGCGTTGCCCTGAAGTGGTATATGTTGAACTTCCTGAAGAAAGATCTCACCTCTTCCGTTGATTACGAAGAAGTAATTCAGGGTATCGATATGATCAAAGCAGGGTCGGAAGGATTGATCTTTCTCCCCTATATATTGGGCGAGCGTGCTCCGCTCTGGAACAGTGAAACCTGTGGTGTATTCTTTGGTATAACAGCCCGGCATACACAAGCGCATTTTACACGCGCTGTGCTGGAAGGTATATCGCTGGCACTGTATAACATCAGTCAATGCCTGGAAGAATCCGGGCTGGCCATTCACCAGGTAAATGTGAGCGGTGGCTTTGTGCATTCGGAACGATGGCTGCAACTGCTGGCCGATATATTTGGTAAACCTATCGGGTTACTCAGCAGTGATGATGCTTCGGCTATCGGTGCTGCTTATATAGCATTAAAAAAACTGGAAAGCCTTGCAGACTATAGCTCGCTTAAACCGGCATCGGTGCGCATCTTTACCCCGAACCCGGCCAATCATGCAGTATATAAAGAAAGTATATTTCCGGTATACCGGAATCTTACTTCAACATTGTTACTCAACATGAGCATTCTTTCAGAAATGCAGGCAACAACTTTATTGTAACGCTAAAATTATAGTGATATGCAAGTCGGTTTGATCGGCTTCGGTTATTTAGGCGCCAGGCTTGCGCTTTCTCTTGGATCAGAAGAACACGAAGTAATCGCATATGATCCGGGGATGGAAGAAGATGTTATCGAGCAGCTACCATCCTGCAATGTGTACGCAGTAAGATCATTGAAAGATCTGGCAGAAAGTACGACCAGCAAACGTGTTATCCTGATGATACTTGACGAATTTGCGCTCGATGAAACACTTGATGAACTGTTGGGATATCTCTCTGTCGGTGATATCCTGGTTGATATAAGTGATTCTCTCCGCTTGGATACCGCACGCAGGGCCCAACAAGCATTGGGACTACAGATCAATTACCTTGATTGTGCGGCAAAGGTTATGTCTCACCCAAAAGCGGGTTTGCGTATAGTGGTTGGAGGAAACCGCTTTGCATTCAATCATTGTGAAGAGATCTGGCAATGCCTAACCAATACAGAATATATATATGCCGGCCGCAGCGGTTCCGGCCATGCAACCTTGAACGTTGAACAATAAACCCTGAACTCTAAACGAAGATCAGGCTTTCTTCAATTCGATGATCGTCAGCTCCGGAGGCATGCCGATTCTTCCCGGATAGCCCAGGTAACCGAAGCCACGATTTACATACAGATATTGTGAACCTTCCTGGTATAATCCCGCCCATTGTTTATAGGCATACTGCGAAGGACTCCATTTTATATTTCCGATCTCTATACCAAACTGGAAGCCGTGTGTGTGACCCGCAAATGCTATATCTATATCAGGGTATAATTTTCGTACCTGTGCATCCCAATGACTTGGATCGTGCGAGAGCAGTAATTTTACCGGGGCGTCTTCTGTACCGGCATACGCCTGATCAAGCTTTCCATACTTGGAGAATCTGCCTCCACCCCAATTCTCTATACCTATAACAGCCAGCTTCTC
>NZ_DATCSD010000469.1:0-3952 GCF_036568665.1 Ohtaekwangia sp.
TTGAGGTTTTATAATGGAGGAGCTAGGCACCCATACATCTAACGGCAATGATACTGACGACAATGGAGCCATGTGCATATACTGGTAGGTTTTGTCGTAAGAGAATTTGATGGATGAGTAATCGTTCAGGCTATAGCGAACCGCGAGGCGCGGCTCTGCCCGCATGTAGGTTTTAATGCGTTTGCCTTTGCTATAGGTAATAGTATCAAGTATCTGAAAGTTTTCATCCTCTACATAGCGGGTAAAGGGGCCAAGCTGACTATAGCCGGAGAAACGAATGCCGGCACTTACTTCTACTTTATCGGATAGTTTTATTTTGTCGTTGAGGAAAATGGCAGCCTCTTCACCCCGTAATTTTATTTGTGGACTGATGTTGAGTTCTACACTGTCGCTATAAGCATGGATGTTATTGGGGCGAAGTGTGTGATGTATATACTGTAACCCCCACGAGATGTCATGTTTCTTTTTCTGCAGGTTGAATTGGTATAGTATATTTTTGTCATCGATGTTCGATACTACATTGAAAACATACGTATTGATGGAAGCGCCAAACTTCATATCGTAGAGCGATGTGCCTACAATGAGTTCCGAGAAGAGATTCTCATGAAAAGTATGTTGCCATTGTATAGAGGCGGCAGTATTCTTCCAGGATATATCATTCTTGAATGTACTACTTGTGTTGTAATGAAAATCATCATTACCCAGGTATCCGCGAAAGCGAATGTTATCTTTTGGTCCTAGTTGATAATCTGCGTTGACGTTCAGATCGTAGAAGTAATACCGGATATCCTGTTTCAGCAATGAAAGATCGCGAAGTGCCTTGGCAAACAGATCAACATACGTTCTGCGGGCAGCCACCAGGAAAGAACCTTTACTCTTTTTTATCGGACCTTCCACCAATATGTTGGTAGCAATAAGTCCTATATTTCCTTCACCATGAAATTTTTCTTTGTTGCCACTGCGCGTAGTTACATTGGTGATCGAAGACAGTCGCCCGCCATAATAGGAAGGTATACCACTCTTGTATAGATCGATGTTGTTTACCGTAGCACCATTAAAGATAGAGAAGAATCCGAACAGGTGACTCGGATTATAGATCGTAGTATTATCCAGCATCATCAGGTTCTGATCGATAGCACCACCGCGCACATAAAAACCTGTGCTTCCTTCACCAGCCGTCTGTACGCCCGGCATCAGCTGAAGTATACGCACCGGATCGATCTCTCCAAGCAGGTATGGAAGTGACTCTATATCTTTCTTCTGAATAGAGATGTGCCCGGTTTCTGTTTGCTTTAGTTTCTCGTCTTCTTTTTGTGCAGAGACAGTTACCTCTGCTATAGTAGTGGCGGATGGACGAAGCCTGATGGAGTACGTAACCGATCGCGACAGATCGATCATCACCGAATCACGCTCATAGCCGATAAAAGAAAATGTTACCTGGTAATTTCCGGCAGGTGCATGCAGAGTATAGTATCCCTGCTCATTGGTTGTAACGCCTTTTACCAGACTTGCTATATATACCGTTGCCCCGGGCAACGGAGTGGATGTATCACGATCGTATACATAGCCGTTCAAAGTATATAACGAATCCTGGGCTGCTGCCGAAAAACATAGCATAACCAGCAGCATGAAAGCAGATATTTTACAGAGGGAGTGTAGCACAAAAGGGGGCGATCGTTTTGCCGGTAAAATTACATCATTGCCTGAAACAAGAGCCGGCATTTTTAGTGAAAACCATGCATGGAGAGAGGTAAGCTGAAAGTGGAAAGTTTAAAGCAGAGACCGGAAGTCAGGAAGACGAAGTATAATTCTTCACATTCATGATTAACGGATAACTGTTAACGATTTGATGAATGTCGAAGTAAGCACACTCTCTACTTCCACCCCCACACCTCTAGCGGCTCGCAGCCAGAAGCTCGCGGCTGTATGTAACTATCTCCTGATGATATACATCACACCAGCGCGAATGGAGAAATCTCCTCGAAAGTAAAAGTCGCCCATCGTTTCAAACTTCCAGTGTTCGTTAATGATGGGGCGTGTCCAGCCGCCACCGATGGAGAGATCATTTTCGCCAATAAGTCCGCGGATGCGAACAAATGCTTCCTCTACCGGAAACCATCTGCCACCCAAAGCAACACTTACTTTATCGTCCGTCCATATCTCCAATCCTCCCGAGGCCGTGATGGTGCGTGTTAAAAAATAATTTCCTTCCATCGCGATCTGAGCTTTACTCGCAATACTTCGGTTATCCGTCTTGATAAGATCGAGGCCACCGCCTACCAGAAAGTCATGCGCGATTTGTCCGAAAGATGAAACGGATAAAAATGAGAAGAGCGGAAGAAATAAAAAACGTTTGGCCATGATCATATAGGATCGGCAAATATACGGCTTGCCTGTAAGCGTTCACAACAGTATAAAGAGACGCAATACCATTTGTTGGATAATCAGTCCTTTCACGGTAGCAAAATTACTGCTATACTTGCGGCTGTATTGGTTTTTGTCATGTATAGCATGACGGAATTAAAAGGGAATACCGGTGTGAGTCCGGAGCAGTTCCCGCTACTGTAATCCCGATGTTGATATACTCAGCATCTGACTTTTGCAACGAACGTCATTATCAGCCGGCAGGCCGATGAGAAGGCAAGCAAAGGAGGGAGGAGCCAGGAGACCTGCCAACTACAATTTGTTCAATTCAATGCTTCGGGTAAAAAGCAACGAATGCGGCCTTGATGAATGATCGTATACCAGCGGTCTCTTCTTTCATTTCCCATTCCAGCCTTTTACTCTTTTTTCAGTAACCTATTAAACCTTCTGTAATGAAAAAGGAGACAAAAGTCTGGGCAATGACTCTGATTGCCCTTTGGTTGTTGGCACCAAGTAAAACAAAAGCTCAGCAAGATTCTCTGGCAACTTCCAGTCTTGATGAAGTTGTGATTACCGCTACTAAATTTCCGAAAAGTCAAAGTGAAACCGGTAAAGTTCTTACCATCATTGATGAAGAACAATTGAAGCGCAGTGCCGGTAAAGATATATCTCAGTTATTGAACGAACAGGTTGGTGTTGTTATAACCGGTGCCAACAGTAATCCTGGTAAAGATAAATCTGTATTTCTGCGTGGTGCAGGCAGCGGCTATACTTTGATATTGCTGGATGGTATCCCCGTAAACGATCCGAGTGGTATAGGTGGTGCGTTTGATTTGCGCATGCTTCCTATAGATCAGATCGAACGTATCGAGATACTGAAAGGTAGTCAGTCTGCGCTGTACGGTAGCGATGCCGTTGCAGGGGTTATCAACATTATCACCAAGAAAAAAGGTAACAAGCCTTTTGGTGTATCGGGTACCGCTTCGTACGGATCATACAATACCCGCAAGGGAAATATAGGTGTGTCGGGCATAACCAAAATAGTTGACTATAACGCAGGCTATACATACTTTAAGACCGATGGTATAAGCGAAGCAAAAGATACAACCGGCCGGGCAGGTTTTGATAAAGATGGTTATGATCAGAACTCCGTTCAACTGAATGTAGGTTTTCATCCTGTAAAGGGATTAACACTCCGCCCGTTTTTACGCTGTAGCAAATTCAATGGTAAATATGATAACGGTTCTTTTTCTGATGATGTTGTGCCGGTATATCATTCCACATTCCTGAATACAGGTTTGAGTGGTGACTATGCTTTCTCTAAAGGCACAGTGCATGTACAATACGGTCGCGATAATGTGAAGCGTACCTATGTAACCAGAGACTATATGGATCCTAACGTTTCTGTTTCCAGCGATTACCAGGGTTACTTCGATAATGCAGAAGTATATGCGAACTACGATCTGGCAGAACACTTCCAGGTATTAGGTGGTGTAAATTATCAGCATCATAGTATGACGAGCAGCGATCTGAAGGATTCTACACTTCACATCGTAAATCCTTTCCTGTCGTTCTTTGTTAAAAACCT
>NZ_DATCSD010000470.1:0-3625 GCF_036568665.1 Ohtaekwangia sp.
GTATATTCTTCACCGAACGGAGTTCCATCCTCACAAACAAAAGCAAGTCTGTCAACATCCGGATCCACCACTATACCCAGATCATATTTCCCTTTTTTTATCTCGCGGGTTATATCTGTAAGATGTTCTGGTAGTGGTTCCGGATTATGAGGAAAATGTCCTGTTGGCTCGCAGTAAAGTTCCTTTACTGTTACACCCATGGCTTTCAGCAGCAAGGGTACTGCTATACCCCCGGTAGAGTTTACAGCATCTACTACAACTTTAAAACCTTTGTTTCGAACAGCGGCTACATCTACAAGCGGAAGTTTCAGAATTTGATCGATGTGTATCTGCAGGTAGCTTTCGTTCTTTTCATATTTACCCAGCTTTGTTACCTGAGCAAAATCAAAATCTTCAGCTTCGGCAAGCTTCAACACTTCTTCACCGTCTTTTGCGGAGATAAATTCACCTTTCTCATTCAACAGTTTAAGTGCGTTCCACTGAATAGGATTATGACTGGCGGTGAGTATAATACCGCCTGCTGCTTTTTCTGCGGGCACGGCAATCTCCACTGTTGGCGTTGTGGAGAGACCCAGATCGATCACATCAATACCTAAACCTTGCAGTGTAGCTGTTACCAATGCACTTACCATCTCGCCAGAAATGCGAGCATCACGACCGATCACAACTTTTGTTGTATCGTTTTTTTTCTTCAGCAGTGTACCAAAAGCAGCAGCAAATTTTACCACATCAACAGGCGTGAGGTTATCACCCGTTCTGCCACCTATAGTACCTCGTATACCGGAAATCGATTTAATTAAAGTCACTTGATTATTCGTTTTAGCGGATGGCAAAAATAAGAATAAATCTCTTGAGGTACGAGGCAGTATTTATGAACTACGATTTTGATTGCTGATTTTAGATTGTAGATTACTGCACGTTACTTTGCTAATCAATTGAAGGTGAATTATGAAAAAAGTTTTGTCTGCTCCTGATCCAACACGTGAAGAAAAATTAAAAGCTTTTGATCGACTGCTCACCATTATGAATGAGCTGCGCGAAAACTGTCCGTGGGATAAAAAACAGACACTGGAAAGTCTCCGGCATCTTACTATTGAAGAGACATACGAGCTCTCTGATTCTATACTGGAGGGTGACCTTAAAGAGGTGAAGAAGGAACTTGGCGACCTCATGTTGCACATGGTATTCTATGCACGTATAGCATCGGAGCAAGGAGCCTTTGATGTTGCTGATGTATTAAATTCTATCTGCGAAAAACTTATTGAGCGCCACCCCCATATTTATAGTGATGTTATCGCCAACGATGAAGAAACGGTAAAGGCTAACTGGGAGAAGATAAAATTAAAAACAGGAAACAAGTCGGTGCTTGAAGGTGTACCCAAATCATTACCCGCACTGGTGAAGGCTATACGCATTCAAGACAAAGCCCGTGGTGTTGGCTTCGACTGGGAGAAGAAAGAGCAAGTGTGGCAAAAGGTTGAAGAGGAAATGCAGGAGTTTAAGAATGAATTTAATGCAGAATCAAACGAAGCGATCAACAAAGAAAAAGCGATGGCCGAGTTTGGTGATCTTCTTTTTTCATTGGTAAACTATGCGCGCTTTATCAATATAGATCCGGAAGAAGCACTGGAGCGCACAAATAAAAAATTCATCAAGCGTTTTCAATATCTCGAAACAGAGTCTGCTAAAGACGGAAAAGTTATGGGCGAGATGACACTGGCAGAGATGGATGTATATTGGGAGAAAGCGAAGAAGATATAGACTGATTCTTTCCTGAAGATTCGTTATTCGCAAAGTATATATTTATCATTTACGATTAACTTTTAACGAATCACGGTTAACGGTTCAGGCTCCATCGCATCATCGGGCCGCTGGTCATACTGGTAACAAGTGCCATGATCACCAGCGACACAAATACTTTCTCGTTGATCAGTCCATTCTCTAATGCTACAAGCCCGAGTATAATTTCCATTGCTCCGCGTGCGCTCAATCCAAAACCTGCTGCAAGCGATTCCTTCCAGCTAAACCCTCCAAGTCGTGTACCCAAACCGGCACCTGCAATTTTACCGGTAAATGCAATGAATATAATGATGCAGGTTAATGGCAGATCAAAGTTGGTGAAGAAGTTTACCCGCAAACCAATGGATACAAAAAATAACGGAGCAAATATATTGTTGATAAACTGATGCACGATCTCTTTTGCACGTTCTGAAAAATGTTCGGAGTCTCCCAAGGCAACGCCCATGATAAAGGCACCGAAGATGGCATGTATACCTATATATTCTGTAAAGGCTGCAGCAAAAAAGCAAAGCGCCAGTGATAGTGAAAGAACACCACCCGGCCATGCAAGCTTGCGATTTACCCACGGAAGCAGGCGATTGAGAAGCCCCCTGCCAACGGTAAGCATAGACGCAGCAAACACCAGCGTAAGTATAATCGTATTCCAGATAGGCATGTCGCTTCCTTTCCCAATCATACCGAGTATAACAGAGAAGATCATCCACCCGATAACATCGTCTACCATAGCAGATGCAACCACGAGCAAACCCATGCGCGACCGGAACATATTCAGATCCATGAGTATCCGCACTATAACGGGTAATGCAGATATAGCCATGGCGGTGCCCATAAAAAGGGCAAAGGTGAGTCGTGCATGCGTATCGGCTATACCAAAAAATTCCGGAAAGAGATACGGGAAAACAAACCCGAACATGAACGGAATTACCAAACCGAATAAACTTGTGGATATAGCCTGTCGGCCTTGTTGCCATACTATATGTAAGTCTACTTCCAGGCCTGCAATAAATAACAACATCACTACCGCCACCTGCACCATACCCGAAAGCACTGTGCCAGCACCACTCGGTGTAGGGAACAATGCCTGGAACCATTCAGGCTGAATCATTCCCAGTATAGTAGGTCCTAATAATATACCGGCTATAATTTCTCCCACTACTGCGGGTTGCTTGAACTTGCGCGCAAGCTCAGCAAACATACGGCCGGCTATCAGCATCGTGCCCAACTGTATGAGCAAGTGCACTACATCTGCATGCCCTAACCTAACCATGCCTTACCTCCTTCCTTCGATTCTGATTTGCGCGGATGTACTACCAGGAGGTTGCAGGGTAAATCTGCAAATATATACTCCAGGTCGTGCGGAAAGACCCGATCGAATAAAGAGAATCTCCTCGGAGAAGCACCTACTACCAACAAATCGGCATGCTTGCGTTGCGCAAACTTGGCCAGTTCAAAACCAGATTTACCGGCCAGCATCTTTATATTTACTTTCAGTCCTTCGTGCGGAATACAACTCAATATCTTCTCTACATTATCAATCTCATCTTTCACCAGGTTCTGCCGCAGATTCTCATATTCATCTTCTGAATGATGATCGGATGCCGACATGGTAAGCCCATACATTTTAATCTCGCGCACAACGTGCAGCCAGGTAGATTTATCCTTTAATCCTATAGTGCAAGCCATACGCACAGCCTCCTCCACAAACGGACTGTCTTCTGCATTTACTACTATATCTTTAAAAGGATGTGGCGTAGTGGATGGATCCGTTAACATTAACACCGAGCAATCTGATTTGCGCAAAAATTTGCGCGCTACTGTGCCCAGA
>NZ_DATCSD010000471.1:0-4538 GCF_036568665.1 Ohtaekwangia sp.
TTGATAATGTCGTTGGCAAAGATGAATACCATGAGTGCGAGCAGGAATACCATGCCTACTTTTTGCGCAGCTTCCAGGAATTTATCGGAAGGCTTTCTGCGTGATATCATTTCGTAAGTGAGGAACATTACGTGACCACCATCGAGTGCCGGTATAGGTAACAGGTTCATAAATGCCAGTACCAATGACAACACACCGGTGAGTGACCAGAAGCGATCCCACTTCCATTCTGCTCCATAAGCCTGCATGATACCTATAGGACCAGACAATGATTCCTTCGGAGAAAGTACACCGGTAATCACTTTACTAAACGCAGTGATCTGTGTCTTTAATGTTTGGAAGGCACGCTCTGTACCCAGCGGTATGGATTCAACAAAACCATATTTGATACTTACCTTTCCTTCATCGAGATAATGCTCAGGTTCCATCGGGTAAAAACCAACGGACTTCATTCCTTTAAAGTATTCGCGATAAGCGATCACCTGTCCGTTTCTTACAATCTTGAAAGATATAGAGTCGGCATTACCGGCTTTGTGTGCCTGTATCAGTTTGTGTGCTTCATCAAAATATACTACAGGCGTTCCGTCTATTTCCGTAAAGAGGTCGCCTTTTTGTAAACCGATCTTTGCAGCCAGTGTTTCTTTTTCAACCTTGCCGATCATCGGAGGAATGCGGTAGTCAATGAAGTTGGCAGCATTCTCTTTTTTATTGAACTTCTGAATGAAGTTAGCCGGTATATTTATATCGATCAGCTTACCATCGCGTTCAACAGTATAGTAAGCATCGTTGGCCAGTAGTGTCTGTGGCTTCACGATATCGGTAAGATATTTAAAATCTTTACCATTTACTTTCACAATCTTGTCGCCAGTCTTCAAGCCGATCTCTTCACCGATCGGTCCAACCTGAAAACCACCACGATTGTTGATAGCATCTTTTAATATATAGGTATCGCCAAATGCGAATGTTATACCGATAAAGATGAGAACACCTACTATAACATTTACAACTATACCACCGAGCATTACAATAAGGCGTTGCCACGCTGGCTTGGAGCGAAATTCCCACGGCTGCGGTGGTTGATTCATCGCATCTGTATCGAGCGACTCATCGATCATTCCGGAGATCTTTACATAGCCACCGAGTGGTATAGCACTGATGGCATATTCTGTTTCACCTTTTTTAAAGGACCAGATTTTTGGCGGAAAGCCAATGGAGAACTGCTCTACGCGCATGCCGAAATATTTAGCAGCCAACAGGTGCCCGAGCTCGTGCACTGCCACCAAGAAAGACAGGCTCAACAGAAGCTGAGCCAACATAATCATCCAATCCATTCGTTATCCGTTATCGTTTTTAAAATCTTTTTCAACTGCGTTACGAACACAACTTACACCGAGCGGATCATCTCGCTCGCTCTTACGCGTGTTTCACGATCGGTATGTACATAATCCTCATAAGAAGGATTAACCACATAATTCATTTTCGCGAGGCATCGTTCAACTATATCCGACATTTCGAGAAATCCCACTTTATCCTTCAAAAACCCAGCCACAGCTATTTCATTGGCTGCGTTAAGCACACATGGCATATTCCCGCCCTTGCCGAGCGCCTCGAACGCCAATGCAAGATTACGAAAAGTTTCCGTATCCGGTTTTTCAAAGGTGAGTGAAGGGTATTGCGTAAAGTCAAAACGCGGAAAATCCGATTTCAGTCTGTCAGGGTATGTCATGGCAAACTGGATCGGCACCCGCATATCAGGCAGTCCGAGTTGTGCCTTCATTGAACCATCTTCAAATTGCACGAACGAGTGTATAATAGATTGCGGATGCACCACTACCTCCACTTGTTCTGTTTTTAAACCGAAAAGCCACTTCGCTTCAATTACCTCCAAGCCTTTGTTCATGAGCGAAGCTGAATCGATGGTAACTTTAGCGCCCATGCTCCAGTTAGGATGTTTGAGTGCCTGAGCCTTTGTTACTGTGATCAGTTCTTCACGTCTCTTTCCGCGGAATGGTCCACCGGAAGCAGTGAGTACAATCTTTTCAATTTTATTATGAAACTCTCCTACTATACATTGAAAGATAGCCGAGTGTTCTGAATCAACCGGGTAAATATTAATACCCTTCTCGCGTGCAAGCTTGGTAATGAGATCGCCAGCTACCACCAGCGTTTCTTTATTGGCCAAGGCTATAGTTTTGCCTGCTTCTATAGCTTTGATGGTTGGCCTCAGTCCGGAATATCCCACCAAGGCTGTAAGCACCAGGTCAATGGTATCCATTTGTACAACGTCTGCCAATGCTTTTTCGCCTGCATATACTTTGATGTCTTCCGATGCCAGGCTTTGTTTTACGTGCGCGTAATGCTCTTCATTGGCAATTACAACAGCATTGGGTTTAAACTTGCGGGCCTGCTCTATCAAAAGGTCGGCATTGTTTTGCGCGGTGAGTACTTCCACTTCCAACGCATCGGCATGCGCGGCTATAACTTCCAATGCTTGTGTACCGATCGATCCGGTAGAACCGAGTATCGCAATGTGTTTTTTATGGCTCAAGGGTCTGTGATGCTTGATGAATACTGATTTCTTTTCTGCTGTATAATCTACGTATACAGTCGTTGAAACGGATGTTTTGAGCGGAATTGATATTCATGCACATTCCGCAGGTTATGCAAAAGTATAAATAAGTTCGTTATGATTCACGATGGCCGGGTTGCGGCTACCGCAGTTGGAAAGCATCCAGTGCATCGGCAATCTTCCGGTCGTTTGAAAGACGTGGTACTTTGTTCTGACCTCCCAATTTTCCCTGCGACTTCATATAATCGATAAAAGCATTTCGCTGCAGGCTTGTAATGATCAATGGTTCCAGAATATTGCCGGAAATCAGATCATCATAATACACATTCAGCTTGCGCATCTGCACATCAAGTTCTTTGGAGAAGGCCTGCATATCACTCGGAGCTTTGGCAAACTCTATGAGCCACTGATGATGCGGCATGCCTTCTTTCGGAGCTACATTCGGGGCCACAGTAAATTCGATCAGCTCCGTATCCGGAAATTTTTCCATGGTATATTTCATGGCTTTCTCCACTTCTTCACCAATCACGTGTTCACCAAAGGCCGATATAAAATGTTTGATGCGACCACTAACAATAAGTTTATACGGATTTTTGGAAATGAATTTTACCGTATCGCCAATGGAGTATCCCCATAAACCAGCATTGCTGTTGATGATGAGCGCATAGTTTTTCCCGAGTTCTACTTCTTCTATACTAAGCCTGGTTGGATTGTCGTTGAAGTATTCTTCTGCCGGTACAAATTCAAAGAACATTCCGCTGTTGAGTTGCAGCAACAATCCCGGTTCTTTTTGTGAATCCTGATAGGCTATAAATCCTTCGGATGCCGGGTATGTTTCGATCGAATCTACTTTCTTGCCGATACTGTCAAACAATTTAGCACGATAAGGTTCAAAGTTTACTCCGCCATATACGAACATGGAAAAATTCGGAAATATATCTTTGATCTTTTTACCGGTGCGTGCCTGCAGGCGATCAAAGTACATTTGCGCCCACGGTGGTATACCGGAGATGAGCGTCATGTTTTCTTTTAATGTTTCATCAATGATGCGCTCCAGTTTTTCTTCCCAATCGTCAATGCAATTGGTAGTATAGCTGGGCTTCTGATTGGTGCGCAGATACGATGGCACATGATGATTGGCTATACCGGAGAGTCGCCCGACTTTTATACCGTTCTTCTCATCCAGCTCAGGACTACCCGAAAGAAAGATCAATCCTCCATCTAGGAACGAAGCATTTCCGGTTTCATGTACATAGCTCAACACTGCGTTGCGCGAGTTATTGAAATGATAGGGAACAGAATCTTTAGTGATCGGTATATATTTAGTACCCGATGTTGTGCCCGAAGTTTTTGCCAGGTATAGCGGTTTACCTTTCCACAGAATATCAGCTTCTCCTTTTACCATGCGATCGATATAGGGTCGTAACAATTCGTAATCGCGAATCGGCACGCGTTTCTTAAAATCATCGTATGTTTTAATCGATGCAAAGTCATGATCTCTGCCAAAAGCAGTAGACTTACCTTGTTCTACCAGCGCGTGCAGTATCTGCATCTGGTATTTGCCCGGCTGCAGCGACCACTGGCGCGTTTGTGAAGCTATATAGGAGGCAAAAGGTTTTGCCAGAAAAGAGCGGATTCCCATAGTGCACAAAACTAACAAAATCGGTCAATCGTTACTTATCTCCGGATAGAGAAGAAAGACTATCTTTAACACTGTAAATTTCAATGTATGGATTTACTGATCAGGCATCGTGTTTTTGAAGAAATGGACGACACAGAGTTTTATGAACTCTGCTCGCAGAATCGTGACCTGAGGTTTGAACGCAATCCCGATGGAAATATAATCGTTATGTCACCCGCCAGTTCAGTTTCAGGAGATCTTAACAGTGAAATCGACTACCAGCTACGCAAGTGGAACAAGGAATATAAGCTTGGAAAATGTTTTGACTCGTCAGCAGGATTTACTTTG
>NZ_DATCSD010000472.1:0-8214 GCF_036568665.1 Ohtaekwangia sp.
TAATTCAAAGTCACTTTTCGATACAAAATGTGCTCAAAACAGAATATCAATACGTTAGGTGGGGGCGCAACAAACAAATGGATTACAGTTTATTAACTAATTCTTTTTAAGTGTATAAGCCGATAAATTGAATATCAATAACTTGTGAAACGTTAGTCACAATTGCAAAACGAATAGACAACTCAGAATAACATGACAGGTATTTCCGAGATAAAAAAATCTCTTTTTAAGATTCACCAGTTTTCAGAAGAACAGCTAAGTCTCTTTACTGATAAAGTGACTTTTAATAGTCTTAAAAAGAAGGACCTGCTTATAAAAGAAAATCAGGTGTCAGACGGTATCACTTTTATTCTGACTGGTAGCTTTCGGGTCTTTAAAAAATTGAACAATAGGGAATTGACAATAAAGTTTTTTGTTGAGAACAATTGGATCGCAGACCTTGAAAGCCTATTGACACAACAACCTTCTAAAAATTACATAGAAGCAATTGAGGATTCAGAAATTGCTTCTATTACATTAAGAGACATTCATATGCTTATGGATAGTCATCCTTGTTTTCGGATGCTAAACGCATTATTGTCCGACTTAACAATTCCTACATCTTATGTAGCAACAATCAGCTCAAAGAACCCAGACGAACGATACAAAGAACTTTTATTAGAACACCCCCAATGGGTAAATCGCTTTCCGCAAATGCTAATTGCTTCATACCTGGGAATGACACCTGAGACATTGAGTCGAGTGAGAGCTAGAATCAAGTGATTTCTTGATTGTAATCAAGCGCGACAAGTAAAAATAAAGGACATCTTTGTGAAAAGATATATTTACGAAATCAGTCGAAATGAAATCAACTATGAACTTTGCCAAGTTAGTTCCTAACGTCTATTACGTAGATATTAAAGACGGATTAAAGCTATTTGTTGACTGTCTTGAATTTAATATCGGACATGATGAGTTGAAATCAAAAAATCCGTTTTGCGTGCTCGAAAAGAACGACCTGCAAATATACCTTTTCGAAAATAAAGAATTAGCAAAGGAACACAATCCTGAATTTAGGTTCGTAACGAATAATATCGATGAAGTATACAAAAAAATAAGTTCATCACATCCCGATTTTTTGCATCCCAATCTCAGTAAAGTCACGCTTCGCCCTTGGGGAGCAAAAGAATTTGCGTTGAGGGATAACCAAGTATGTATCATTATTCAGCAATGGTGAATTCATAATGGAATTTTGGCTGTTGCAACGAATCGCTAATGAAAGCCATAAAACACATGGTGTATTGTATAGTAGTAACCTCGATGCGAAATGTGCAGATAAACCAAGCAGCAGATTCTTGTTTTATGGCAAAATAATTTTGAATGAAGCTCCTTCACTTCCCGATGCAAAATGTGCCCTTCATTGATAGTCAGTGTGTTTACTGATTCGAGTAACAAAATAGTAACAGATATCACCTAAATACAACTAAGCATCTCTAAAACACCCTGAAGAAATTTTATTGCTTTGTGAGCTGCAGCCAGTATTATATTCCGTGTGTGGTTAGGTTACTCATGGCGTAGTGAATCCACCGGATTAGCACGAGCAGCTTTGATGGACTGATATCCAACCGTAAGCCATGCGATAGCGATAGCCGATACACCGGCAATCATAAAAATAAACAGACTAATTTCCACACGATAGGCAAATCCACTTAGCCATTGAGATGACACCCACCAACCTAACGCGGTCGCTGGTACAATGGCGATGAGTACTAGCACGACAAATTCTTTCGTCAAAGTCATTGAAAGCGAGCCCACCGATGCACCCATCACTTTGCGTATGCCGATCTCTTTGGTGCGCTGTTCAGCCGTGAATGCGGCAAGAGCGAACAGGCCAAGGCAAGCAATGAAAATGGCCAGGCCTGAGAATACGCTTAGCACTTGCCCAATCCTCTCCTCTGAACGAAAAAAAATGTTAAAGCTTTCGTCCAAAAAAATATATTCGAATGGTTCTGAGCCGGCATATTGCTTCCAGAGTTTTGAGGTGTTGTCAATCAATGTTTTGGCATTGCCCTCGTACCGTACCATCAAGAAACCTGAAGGACCGCGACCTAAAAAAACAGCTAACGGCCTCACGTTGTCGCGATAGCTTTCGAAATTAAAATCTTTCATGATGCCGATAACATGAGCGGGCACATAGGTACCATTTGGAGTGTGCAGAATCTCCTGCTCTTCTGCTTTGGCAAACCCAAATTCCTTTGCGGCAGCTTCGTTGATGACCACCGCAGTAGAATCGGAAGGAAAATCTTCTGAGAAATAGCGGCCATCTATCATTTCAAACTTTAATACACCCTGAAGGTCAAAATCAGCACGGTAAGATGCTGCAGAATGCTCCCCTTCATTTTTTGCAGAGCGCATAGGCATGGCGTTGTTGGCTCCAGGAAATCTGTTTACGGTAAAACTGACTTTTGTAACACCGGTTTGCTGAGCAAGTGCATCGCGAAAGGCTAGTCCATTGTTACCAAGCCCTAGTCCGTTTTCAAGCACCAACACATTTCTCCTGTCCATGCCCATTTGCTGTTGTTGCATGAAATTGATTTGCGTATAAATAACTGAAGTGACGATGATGAGGAAAATAGAAATGGCAAATTGAAACACTACTAACGTGCTGCGGATGCCTTTACTCCTGAGCCCCGTGCTGACTTTCCCCTTCAAAACTTCAACCGGACTAAATGAGGTAAGATAAAATGCCGGATAGCTTCCTGCCAGCAAACTGACCGTTAGCAACATCAACCCAATTGCCAGAATGAATTTGACATCCAGCAAATTGGTGACAGACAATTCTTTTCCCGACAGCAAATTGAAAGCGGGTAGTAAAAAGTAGCAGAGCACTACAGACAGGACAACAGACACCAAACTGTATAGCATAGACTCGGCAAGAAATTGGCCAATCATCTGGCTTCGATATGAGCCCAGCGTTTTGCGTAATCCTATTTCCTTTGCGCGACTGGCAGATTGCGCGGTAGACATGTTCATGAAATTGATACAGGCGATAGCCATAATAAAAATGCCAATACCACTAAAAATATACATGTACATCATGCTTCCACCTGGCTCTATATCGTCTTGCGAAGTTGACTTCAGATGGATGTCGGTAATCTTTGTTGCGTAGTAACTATAAACTCCCCCTGCTTTGCGAAACTGATCCAGGCTGTTGCCTAAAAACTGCAGCATATCGGGAGCTACATATTTCGCCACTATGTTTTTCAATTTTTGCTCAACATCAGACACGGATGTGTTTTTTCGCAATAGAAAATACGTGAATACACCACTGTTAAGCCACAGTTTATATTTGAAGTAACTATCTTGCTCAGGCGAAAGCAATGCATTGAAACGAAAATGAGAGTTGCCTGGGCAGTCGGCCGCGACACCGGTCACTTTATAGGTTAATTTGTAATCACCTTCACCGATGATGATCAATTTCTCCAGTGGGTCTTCATCACCGAAATATTTGCGCGCTGTCTTCTCGGTGAGCACGACTGAATTAGGTTCTCGTAAGGCGGTATTGGCATTACCCGAAATAAGTTTGAAAGAAAAGAAATCAAAAAAATTGCTTTCCGTAATAAACACCTTTTCCTCAGTAAGTGCTTTTTCGCCATAACGAAAAACCGGCCTTCCCCAACGAGTCATTCTGAGCGTAGACTCCACTTCAGGTATCTCTGACATCATCGCATCAGCCAGGGGAGGACAAGTAGAAGCACTACGCAAATCCTGCGTTCCGATTTTTTTGTGTAGTCCAACTTGGTAAATTCTATCAGCATTGGAGTGGAAACGATCATAGCTAAATTCATCAATTACATACAAAGCAATGAGCAAACAAGCTGTGATGCCTATAGTCATACCCAATATGTTGAGGCTTGCAAAAAACTTTCGCTTAAGAATATTGCGAATGGAGATAGTGAAATAGTTTTTAAGCATGACCTATTTTGTTGAATGTCGGCTCTAAAGATTAAAGGCCGATAAGCTACAACGCTATTGTGCCCAGTTTGGTAAATCGCTTGTAAAAAAATGTAAACGAAATGTAAATTCTTTTTTTTGACTGAATCTTAGGGAGTTCTAAAACTCACTTCCCGATGCAAAACTTCGAGAATATATTGTCCAGTAGGTCATCCGTTGTAATCGTGCCGGTTATTTCTCCGAGGTAGTGTAATGCCTGGCGTATATCCATCGCGAGGAAATCTCCGGTAACACCGTTATCCATACTGTCGAGTACACGTTGTAGTGCTTCATTGGTCTGCAACAGGTTTTGATAGTGACGCAGGTTGGTTACCAGTACATCGCCTGCCTTCACAGTCTTTACCTGGAAGGAGGCAAGTATCTTGTCTTTCAACTCGGTTATATTGGTTTTATTGGAAGCGCTGATAAAGGTGAAGTTGTGTTTTTGCAGCTCTTCCACAAAAGCAGGCGTTGCTCTGTCTACCTTGTTGCCAACTTTGATATAGGGGATACCTAATTGCTGCAGGCCTTGTTCTTCGTGTAGTATTTCTTCTATCGTAGCGAGTGAAAGATCGAACAGGTATATAATTAACGAAGCCTTCTTCATGCGCTCGCGTGTGCGTTCGACTCCTATAGCTTCAATCACATCCTGTGTTTCGCGTAGTCCGGCTGTATCGATGAAGCGGAAATTTATACCTCCCAGTATCATTTCATCTTCAATTACATCGCGCGTTGTTCCCGGTATATCCGATACGATGGCTTTATCTTCATTGAGCAATGTATTCAGCAATGTAGATTTACCAGCATTCGGTTTCCCGGCTATTACAGTAGGCACTCCATTCTTGATTACGTTACCCTGATCGAACGACTCGATCAATGCACGAAGATATTTTTGTATGCGTTTGATGAGCTCACGCAGATCATCGCGCTTGGCAAACTCTACATCTTCTTCACCAAAGTCCAGCTCCAGTTCTATCAGCGAAGCAAAGTGAATCAGTTCTTCGCGCAGTGTGTTGATCTCGCGCGAGAAGCCACCGCGCATTTGGTTTAGTGCCGCTTGTCGCGCGTTATCGGTTTCAGCATTGATGAGGTCTGCCACTGCTTCAGCCTGGGCAAGATCGAATCGCCCATGCAGAAAAGCGCGCTTGGTAAATTCTCCGGCTTCTGCCAGACGAGCCCCGTGCTTCAACAATACCTTGATGATCTCCTTTACTATAACTGGTGAACCGTGACACGATATCTCTACACTGTTTTCTTTTGTGAAAGAGTTGGGAGCCTTGAAGAGTGATACCAGCACTTCATCAATGATCTTATCGCCATCCCGCAGTGTGCCGAAATGTACCGTGTGTGATGGTTGAGCTTCCAGGTTCCTGCCTGAAAAAACTTTTTGTGTGATGGCTATAGCATCTTCTCCTGAAAGGCGAATGACTGCAATGGCAGATAATCCCTGGGCTGTAGCGAGTGCAACAATGGTATCGTTCATGTATGACAATTGAGAATGCAAAAATAGTTAAAATGAAATGACCCGTCCGGTGTATGAACGGGTCGCTTCATCAGAAAATTCCTTTTCGATTTTTTATTGCTTGTTTTCCTTTACAATCAATATCGGGATGTTTACGCGGTGCCGAACCGTATCGAGTGTTGTTCCGAAGATCAGGTCTTTAAAGAACCGGTGGCCGTGTGCACCCATTACCAGCAGATCGGCCTGGTAATCTTTTACCATCTCGGGTATACATTGACCAGGTTTTCCGAAGCCGATCTTTAGTTCGGCCTGGTAGCCTTTTTCAATGATCTGATTTTTATAGTTATTCAATGCAGCATGATCTTTTGCTGATTCAAGGTCAGCTATATCACTGCCATATACTAGTGCACCCGCTGTTTCTACTACGTGAATGAGTAAATAGCGGGCATCCTTTCCACCTTGCGCCAGCGCATTACCGATAGCCAGTGAATCTACCTTACTAAAGTCTACGCAGACAGCGATACGTTTATACTCAGGCTTCGCTATATCATCGATTGCTTTCGCAGTGCCATGGGGAATCTTGGCAGCTTTTTCGGCAGTACGTTTTTCAATAATAGGTTTGAATGTTATATATAGTAACAAGCCAAATGCAGCAATACATACAGGTATAGCGGTACTCCACACAATCCAGGCGTACTCACCGGCATCCGTTAGCCAACCATCTATTTCCTGGTATACCAGTTTTACGTTCAGCGATACAATTATAATCGCGATGATCCACGCTGCCATCTTTACCCATGGCTTGATAACGTATTGACCCATTTTTTCTTTATCGCTGTTGAAATGGATGAGCGGTATAACAGCAAACCCGAGCTGCAAACTTAGCACTACCTGACTGAACACCAGCAATGCTCCGGTTTCGCCTTCACCATATACCAGGATCACGATATAGGCAGGAATGATCGCGATAAGGCGAGTGATGAGTCTGCGCAACCACGGGGCTATGCGCAGGTTCAGGTATCCTTCCATTACAATCTGCCCGGCAAGTGTACCGGTAATGGTAGAACTTTGTCCTGCAGCGATCAGCGCTATACCAAACAACATGGAAGCCCAGTTTGTGCCCAATAGGGGCGTGAGGAATTTATAGGCTTCCTGTATATCCACCACATCGCTCATGCCTGCCTTAAAAAAGGTTGATGCCGCCAGCACGAGTATAGCGGCATTAACAAAGAACGCAGCATTCAGCGCAATGGCAGAATCAATAAAATTATACTTGATGGCTGTCCATATACCTTTCTCCGTCTGATCGAATCTGCGGGTCTGCACCAATGACGAGTGCAGATATAGATTATGCGGCATTACGGTAGCCCCTATAATACCAATGGCTATATATAGCGCTTCATCGTTAGGTATAGCGGGTATAAATCCTTCAGCCAGTTCACCTAAAGCTGGTTTTGCAAGAATCATTTCAATAAGGAAAGCTCCTCCTATAATGGCTACCAGCGCTATAATGAATGCTTCGATCTTGCGCATACCATAACTTTGCAGTACCAATAATAGCAGTGTGTCAAGCACCGTGAGGCTTACACCCCAGATGAGCGGAAGACCAAAGAGTAATTGTAAACCTATTGCCATACCGAGTACTTCTGCCAGGTCGCAGGCCGCTATCGCGATCTCAGCCAATATCCACAGGGCAAAATTTACGACAGGATGATAGGTGCTTCGTGATGCCTGTGCGAGATCGAGTTGCCGCACGATACCGAGTCGTGCACTGAGACTTTGCAGGAGCAACGCCATCAGGTTCGACATGAGCAATACCCATATCAATGTATAGCCAAATTTACTCCCACCGGCTATATCGGTGGCCCAGTTTCCGGGGTCCATATAGCCTACACTCACCAGGTAAGCAGGACCAAGAAATGCAAATAATTTACTCCAGCCTTTGCGATCGGTGAGTACGGACGAGTGTACTTCACTCAATGATTTTCGTTGTAAGGCACTATCGTTATTCATATATTATTTGTTACTAGTTAGGTGTGTTCACCAGGAGGTTTTGCGCTGCTTCGTTGGATATAAAAACTTTCTTCTTGCCATCGATGAGCAGTTCCAGTGAACCATCAAAATCTACGCGATCGAGTATAGCTATACCGGCTCCTATATATATACCAATCTTGCTGAGGTATTGCAGAAAGGAGGGGGTGCCATGTTTTACGGATCGTATTACTATCTTTTTCTTTTTACCAAAACATTCGGAGAGTGGTACTTGTCGTATCTCTTGTATCCTACCACTCTTGTCAGGTATAGGATGACCGTGCGGATCAACGGTAGGATATTCTAAAAATTCATCCAGCTTTTCAATCAATAGGGGAGACTGTATATGTTCAAGCTGCTCGGCTACTTCATGCACTTCGTCCCACGCGAAGTGAAGTTTCTGCACGAGGAATGTTTCCCAAAGCCGGTGCTTACGAACTACCATCAATGCTTCTGCGCGACCCTGCCTGGTGATCTTTACGCCATAATATTTTTCGTAGGCTATAAGATTTTTACCAGAGAGCTTTTTGATCATGTCCGTTACAGACGCTGCCTTGGTATTCATAGACTCCGCGATCTCGTTGGTGGAAACTGCCTTTGTTCCTCCATCGGATAAATGGTATATGGCTTTCAGGTAATTTTCTTCAGTATAGCTCAGCATAGTCTCCTGATTTAACGGCCGTACGAAAATAAAAGTTTAGGGTAGTCTAAAAAAATATTTAGGTGTTTTTTATGAGCCTTTGAAAAAA
>NZ_DATCSD010000473.1:0-55665 GCF_036568665.1 Ohtaekwangia sp.
TTGTCCGGATCATACCGAAAAGAAATTACTTTTTGAATTACTCGATGCAGGCGAGATCGGTATACAACTCACGGAATCATACGCCATGTATCCGGGCGCAGCCGTAAGCGGATTCTATTTTTCAAATCCCGAATCAAAATACTTCGGCCTCGGCAAAATTGAAAAAGACCAGGTAGAAGACTACGCCCAACGCAAATCCATGTCCATCGCCGAAATAGAAAAATGGCTCGCCCCGAATTTGAGCTACGATATTTAGTGTGTTCATGTGTTGAGGTGTTGATGTATTGAAGTTTAGGTATATATTTAGTATATAGAAGTTGTATGATTAATTCAATAAACGTTATGAGTAAGATTGAGAGGTTTGAAGATTTGAAATGTTGGAAGGCTGCCCGTGAATTGGTAAAGGAAGTATACTTGTTGTCGGAGACGGGGAAGTTGTCGAAGGATTTTGATACGAGAAGTCAGTTGAGGAAGGCAGCGCTTTCTTCAATGAATAATATAGCAGAAGGGTTCGGGAGATTTAGCAGAAAAGATTTTGTTCGCTTTCTGGATACTGCGCAAAGCTCGGTATTGGAAGTACAAAGTATGCTATACCTTCTTTCTGATTTGAACTACTTAACTACTGATAATATAGAGTTACTAAGAATAAAAGCAGATGAAACAAAAAATCTTACTTTAGGATTGATTCGATATTTAAGAAAGTCAGAAGATTAAACATAACACTAACACCTTAATACGTCAACACATCAACACGTAAAAATGAAAGTAGTCGACCACCTGAAAAATGCCAACGGTAAAACATTGTTCTCTTTAGAGATACTTCCTCCGTTGAAGGGGGAGAACATTAAAAATCTCTTTAGTAATATAGATCCCTTAATGGAATTTAAGCCTCCGTTTATTGATGTTACCTATCATCGTGAAGAATATGTATATCGCAAAAAGGAGGGAGGACTTCTTGAAAAAAGTACAACCCGTAAACGTCCGGGTACCGTAGGTATATGTGCCGCTATACAGAACCACTATAAAGTTGATACCGTGCCGCACATTATCTGTGGTGGCTTCAGCAAAGAAGAAACAGAAAATGCACTGATAGACTTGCACTTTCTCGGAGTGGACAATGTATTGCTGCTGCAGGGCGATGCTATAAAAAGTGAATCCAAATTTGTGCCCGAGCCTGACGGACATCGCTATGCTTCTGATCTTCTCAAGCAAGTGGTCAACATGAACATGGGGGTATATCTTGACGAAGAACTTACAACACCGGCTCCTACAAACTTTTGTATAGGGGTAGCCGGCTATCCTGAAAAACATTTCAACGCACCCAACCTGAAAACAGACTTAAAATATCTGAAGCTTAAAGTAGATATGGGCGCGCAATACATTGTAACTCAGATGTTCTTTAACAATGAGAAGTACTTTGAATTTGTTGATCGCTGCCGCGAAGCCGATATACATGTACCGATCATTCCGGGTATAAAGCCGTTAACCGGTAAAGCTCAGCTTACGGTACTTCCTAAAACATTCCATATTGATATTCCTGAAGAGCTTGCAGATGAAGCGGAGAAATGCAAAGACAATGCTGCACTGAAGGAAATTGGTATTGCATGGTGCATTCAGCAATCGCGAGAGCTCATTAAGAAAGGTGTTCCAACATTGCATTTTTATAGCATGGGAAAATCTGATCCGATCTATCGGATAGCAAAAGAACTATTTTAACTTATATTAGCGCCCTGTTTGTTGGTATGTGTTATAATGAAACGATTTTTCTCGATTGTTCTAATCCTGACCTGCGTAAATACAGCATTTGTATTTGCTCAACATCAAAAGATTGATTCGCTTTTAAAAGTTCTTCCCGATATAGAAGACGAAAGGCAACGCATTGATCTGCTGAATGAACTCGCATTTCAGTATTTGTTGATATCGGTTAACGATGCCGACAAAGTAGTTCAGGATGCTATCGCCAAGTCGCGCGCTATATCCTATAAGAAAGGACTGGCAGAGTCACTCAAGATACTCGGCATTATTCATTTTGTAAAAAATGAGTATGGTGTAGCTGTTGAATACGATTATCAGTCGCTCAAGCTATACGAAGAGCTAAACGATCTTTCCGGGCAATCGAAAGTATTGAATAATCTTTCATTACTGTTCAGCAAGCAAAATCAGTTTGATAAGGCGCGTGACTTTTCCTTAAAATCATTAAAGTTAAAACGCGAAATTGGCGATAGTGTAGGCGTTGTTAATTCATTGATAGCGTTATCAGAGTACTATAGAAATGCCAAGGATTATGCCAAGGCTCAATACCTCGGCCAGTTAGCGTTGGATCGTTGCCAAACCATGAAGTATAATTGGGGTGTGAGTTACGCTTACCTGGCATTAGGTGAATTATATGCCGACCAGGAGAACTATACATCCGCTGCGAGATACTTTAAGGATGCCGTACGCTATGCGCGCCTCACCAACGATCACATGCAGATTGTAACAGCCAATAATAAACTGGGACAGTTGTTTCTGAACTCGCAGCAATACGATTCAGCGTATTATTTTTTACACACAACCATAGCGCTTGCCAGACAAAAAAATACACGTAGCCAGGAGATGGAAGCACTGAAGTCGCTGAGTATATATTTCGAGCGCATGGGGCATCTTGACTCAGCACTATACTTTACCCGACAGGTGTCAGCATTGGAGAGAATTATATTCGAGAATGAAAGACGCGAGCAGATAGCCAGCATCCAGATGCTATATGATTTTGAAAAGAAAGAACAGGAACTTGAGTTTCAACACAAAATTGTAAGACGACAATATATAGCTATAGGAGGTGTATCGATCATTCTGGTGCTTTCTATACTGTTAGGCTTCAAGTTCTACGGACTGAACAAAACCAATCACCTGGCAAAAGAAGCGCTGATCAAACTCAATGTAGAAATCAACAAGATGAATGAAAATCTCGAGATGAAAGTACAGGAACGTACAGAAGAGATTGCGCGACAAAATCAAAAACTGATCGAGTATGCTTTCTTTACTGCACACGAGGTACGCGGACCATTGGCCAGAATACTCGGGTTGGTTGAGCTGGCCCGCATACGGGAGCTGGTGGATGATCGCGAAGAGATACTCGATCGTCTGCAGGATGCTGCGCACGAACTCGATGAGATCATCCGCATCATCAATCGTAAACTCGAAAGCAGTCGCCATCTATAATCGTCCGCTGACGGACGGTTTCGTACGGTTATAAACAGATATACCGCACCGATTTATTCCTTTATCTATAGTAAACAGACATTTACCCCTATGGCATCCGGATTGTACATGCTATTCAAATCCGGATACCTATGCTCAAAAACTATCTGCTCACTACGTTTAGAAACATTGCCAGACGGAAAGGTTTCTCCTTTCTTAACGTGTTAGGACTCTCCATCGGACTTGCAGCCAGTCTCCTCATCTTCCAATATGTAAAAGACGAATTGAGTTATGATGCTTTTCATGAGAAGGGTAAAGATATATACCGGGTACAGTATGATGCCTATCGCGATAAGTCGCTGATGTTTCAGAGTGCTACGGCATTCAATAAAGTGGGGCCTTCCCTGAAAGCAGAATATCCGGAGGTTGAAAATTACTGCAGACTATATCTGCGTTATGGCGGTGGCGTAATCCGGTATAACGACATCAGTATAAAAGAAGATAACATCTTCAACGCAGATCAGAGTTTCTTCGAAATGTTCTCATATCCATTGGTGGCGGGCGACAGAGCCACTGCTTTGAAAGAACCGAATACAGCTGTAGTAGAAGAGGCAACCGCCCGGAAATATTTTGGCAATGAAAATCCTATAGGCAAGCGCATACGCTTTGGTAATAACGAAGAATATGAAATTACCGGTGTATTGCATTCACCTGTAAACTCCCATCTTTCATTCAGTTTTCTGTTTTCTTATTCAACCTATCCCAAACTATATCCGAGCATGACCAAAGATGACTGGGAGAATGCCTGGGGCTGGTATGATTTCTATAATTATATACAACTGAAGCCGGGCACTGATCCGAAAACACTGGAAGCTAAACTTCCTGCCTTTATTAAAAAGTATGGCCGCGAAGGTGATGGCGATCGCATGAAGTTTTCATTGCAGCATTTGCCGGCTATACATTTATACTCCGATCTTATTCAGGAAGCCAAGCCGAATGGCAATGGCCGCTCAGTATATTTCCTGCTCATCATCGCGCTTTTTATACTGGTAATTGCCTGGGTAAACTATATAAACCTGGCAACAGCACGGGCTATAGAACGTGCCCGCGAAGTAGGCGTTCGTAAATCGATAGGGGCAGGTAAATTCCAGCTAATGGGGCAGTTCGTTGCCGAAGCCGTGATACTAAACCTTGCCGGACTTGTGCTGGCCATGGTGTTGCTTTGCGTTGCTATACCGTTCTTCAACCTGCTTTCCGGCAAAGAACTCAGCAATAGTATATTTACCGATATATACTTCTGGTATACGGTAGGTGGTTTATTTATAGGAGGTTCACTGTTGTCGGGTATATATCCGGCATTTGTATTGTCATCCTATCAGCCTGCCCGTGTATTGAAAGGCTCTATGGCGGGCTCGCGCGATGGTATCTTTATGCGCAAGGCATTGGTAATATTTCAATTTACAGCATCGGTGGTATTAATTGCCGGAACGTTGATTGTATACCAGCAGCTTCGCTTTATGCACAATCGTGCGCTGGGTATAGATATAGACCAGGTATTGGTGATTAATGCGCCCGGTGTGGTGGAGAACGACAATCAGTATCCTTCACAGTATACTTCCTTCAAGAACGAAATACTTCGTCATCCGTCCATCAAAAAAATGGCCGGAGTAACCGAAGTTCCCGGCAACCTGATATACTGGACTAACGGTGCCAAGCGTGTAGGGCTCGACCAGGAACAGGCTGGTACTATTATGTATCGCATGGGGGGTGACTATGATTTCTTTTCAACGTTCGGGAATAAACTTCTTTCAGGCCGACTCTATTCCCAGGAATATACGGCTGATAGCAGCAATGTTATACTGAACAGGAAAGCGATAGAAATATTGGGGTTCAAAAATCCGGACGATGCTATAGGCGGGTTGGTAAATATTGGTGGCGATACACTTACCGTGGTGGGTGTGGTAGAGAATTACCACCAGGAGGGCCTCAAGCAGGATTTTCGTCAAACAGCATTTCACCTGGTGCGCAGTCCGCAGGCGTACTTCTGTATGAAGGTTGAAGGCGGAGATATAGGGCAAACGCTGGCGTATGCCAAAGAGAAATATAACAGTATATTTCCGGGCAACCCGTTTGATTATTTCTTCCTCGATACTTTTTTCAACCGACAGTATAAGCAGGATCAGCAATTCGGTAAAGTATTCGGATTCTTTGCCGGTCTGGCCATCTTTGTGGCATCACTCGGGTTATTCGGTCTGGCTTCCTTTACCGCAGCACAACGCACCAAAGAGATTGGTATACGCAAAGTGCTGGGATCGTCTGTGCCAAATATATTCTTCCTGCTCTCCAAAGATTTTCTGAAGCTCGTGTTGGTGGCCAATGTTATAGCGGTGCCGGTCGTGTGGCTGTTGATGGAACGATGGCTTCGTACATTTGCCTTCCACATTTCCATTGGTGTGTGGATATTTATAGCGGCTACGATCATTACTATTTTCATAGCCTTGTTTACCGTAAGCTATCAGGCTTTGCGTGCAGCAACCACGAACCCGGTGCGATCGTTGCGTTATGAGTAGCACAGATAATATATATACTTCTGTAACCATATTCCATAAACCCGGTATTGTGTAAAAACCTAGCAGTATGATCAGGAATTATTTAACCTCTGTATGGCGCTATATTTCGCGCAATAAGGTCTTTACGACCATTAACATTCTCGGCCTCGCCATAGGCATGACAGCCTGTATGCTCATCACACAATATGTGATGCATGAGTTTAGCTATGATACTTTCCTGAATAAGAAAGACCGCATCTTCCGCATGCAGCTGGACCGTTATGATCGGGGAGAGCTCTCAACCCGATGGGCTTCCGGATGTGCCGGTATAGGTCCTGATCTGAAAGCGAATTTTCCAGAGGTGAAATACTATACCCGTCTCATCAAACGTAACTCCGTGTTTGCCTATGGCGATGTATTCTTTAAAGAAGATGCCTCGTATTGTGCTTCCGAAGATTTCTTCCATGTATTCTCTATCAGGTTATTGGAAGGTATAGATTCAACCGTGTTAAAAGATCCGTTCAAGATCGTATTGTCGCAGTCGGCAGCGAAGAAATACTTTGGTAACGAAAACCCGGTAGGTAAATTTATTCGGAACAACGGTAACACGGATTATGAGGTAACCGGTGTATTTGAGGACCTGCCGTTTAATTCACACATGAAGATCGATATGCTCATGTCGTTTTCCAGTTTGAATAAACTATGGAACGATCCGATCACCTCCTGGCAATGGGATGGTTTCTTTACCTATATATTACTGAATGATGGTGCCGATGCAAAAGCATTCGAAAGTAAACTTCCGGCCTTTGTACAGAAACAGGCAGGTGAGGAGTTGAAGAAGTATAATGCTGGAATGACCTTCCATCTGCAGCCGGTAAATGCTATACACCTTGATTCTGATTTTATAGGAGAGTTCAAACCCAATGGAAACAGGCAGTCAACCTATTTCCTTTCGATTGTAGCAGTACTTATTCTCGTCATTGCATGGATCAACTATATAAATCTGTCAACAGCTAAATCTATAGAGCGGGCCCGTGAAGTAGGCGTGCGTAAAGTAATGGGAGGTTTCCGTTCTCAGCTTATACAACAATTTCTCTTTGAATCGCTGCTGTTAAATGGACTTGCTGTATTGATTGCCATTGCATTTGTGGTATTGCTTACACCTTCATTCAGTGAGATTACCGGGCGTGAGCTTGATTATCTCTTATTCAAGCAAACCATGTTCTGGGTTTGGATGGGTATATTAATTGTTGGTGGTGCATTGTTCTCCGGTATATATCCGGCTTTTGTACTATCAGGCTACAGGCCGGTAGAAGTATTGAAAGGAAGATTCAAGAATACCAATCGCGGTGTATTCTTCAGAAAGGGAATGGTGGTAACCCAATTTATAGCTTCCATCACACTTATTGTAGGAACGTTCACGGTATATCGCCAGATACGACACATGCAACAGCAGGCATTGGGTATAGATATAAATCAAACACTCGTGCTGCATTCTCCCAATGTAGTTGACTCTACCTATCAGCAAAAGTTTCAGGTATTCAAGAATAGTATAGAGCAACATGCTGAAGTTATTGGCATGACTGCTTCTACCGCTGTGCCGGGAGCAGCACCGGATTGGAATGCGGGTGGCATACGAAGAATCAGTCAGCGCGATGATGAAGCAAAACAATATCGTGTGATCATGATGGATCATGACTATATAAAACTGTTTGGTGCGAAAGTATTGGCGGGAAGACCTTTCTCCGGGGAGACTGCCCATGAAGAAAAGAATGTGCTTATCAATGAATCGGCCAGTCGTCAGTTAGGATTTGCAAAACTGGAAGATGCCATCAACGACCAGATATTTTTCTGGGGCGATACATTCAAGATCGTAGGAGTATTGAAGAACTATCATCAGGAGTCGCTGAAGAAAGCTTATGATCCGTTGATCTTCCGGTATGATAAAGCACCGGGCGGTTATTACTCTATCAAATTCAACACGGCGAAAGTACATGAGTCATTAGCAGGTTTTGAAGCAGACTGGAAACAGCTTTTTCCGGGCAATCCGTTCATTCATTTCTTTCTGGACGATCACTATAATCAACAGTATCAGGCCGACCAGCAGTTCGGTAAAGTGTTCGGCATATTTTCTGCGCTCGCTATATTTATAGCCTGCCTGGGATTATTCGGACTATCATCTCTCATGGCAATTCAACGCACCAAAGAGATTGGAGTACGAAAAGTATTGGGTGCATCGATACCCAGTATATTAACGCTGGTGGGTAAAGACTATATTGTTTTGCTGGGTATAGCCATTGTTATAGCAACCCCTGTAGCGTGGTGGGCGATGAATGGCTGGCTGCAGGATTTTGCGAATCGCATTACACTGGAGTGGTGGATCTTCGCGTTGCCTAGCCTCCTCGTTATAAGCATTGCTTTACTCACGGTAAGCATTCATACCATAAAAGCAGCAAGAGTAAATCCGGCAAAGTCGCTCAGGTACGAGTAAACATCCGGAGTTTTTCCCGCATCTGTCGGCTATATAGGGAGATTAATATAGCCGACAGGCAGTTCATGGCAATTTTGTTGTCGGGCAGCGACTGCGTTTGCAACTTCAGGTTAAGTTTAAATCCTGAAGTATGGTTATTGAGCAAAGAATTGATGTTCGAGAGCTTTTGCACTATGTATATACTTCTTTCAACGCCCGTAATATAGACGCAGCGTTGGAGGTGATCCATCCGGATGCCGATTGGGCAAATACCATGGAAGGAGGACTTGTAAAAGGACACGAAGGTATACGCGATTGCTGGTCGCGCCAATGGAGCTATATCGACCCGCACGTTAAACTGATTGATGTAGAAGTAGATGAAGAAGGACGTGTAGTGGCCGATGCGCACCAGATCATCCGCGACATGACCGGGGCGATCGTATCCATCCGCGATATACAGCACATCTTCGAAATAGAAGACGGACTTCTGCGTACAATGAGAATCCGTTAGAAAAATCCAATTGCATAAAGGAGGCACGAAGTTACACAAAGGTATATATACTGTTTGCGTATTTATTTTTGCTCCTGATTACCGACTATCGGATTGAGGGGAACCCAATCCTCACACTCCAACTTCCAGTAGCTTGAAGCCGGCAGCCAAAATTTAAAATCCGATCAATATAAACGGAGCCCAATAATACGGAGCGGCATATTCTTCCTGTGTAATCAGGTCCTGTTTGGCTTTGCGCAGACTCGTACTGAAATTTACTGCTTTATCTTCCAGCATCTTTCGATAGAAATCTTTCATCAGTTCCGATGTAGATTCGTCAGCAACACTCCAGAATGAAACGATAATATTCCGGGCGCCCGCATATACCAGTGCGCGTGATAAACCAACAACACCTTCACCTTTTGATATTTTACCGAGCCCGGTCTGGCACGCAGAGAGCGTCACTAAATCGGCATTGAGGTTGAGGTTATATATTTCTCCTGCGAACAGATTCCCATCTTCAGAGCCTATATCTGACTGCAAGAATATCCGCGACAGGGCCGGATTACTTTCATCTACAACACCGTGTGTAGCCAAGTGTACATATTTATACTCCTTCACCTTATCCGACTTGATCAATTTCTCATCCGCATTTTGTTTGATGAACAAGCCGCTGTTCAGATTTTTAGCACTGAAAAGTTGGGCTATAGCGGTTACTTCCGATTCTGTTCCCGGCAATTCGTTCAAAGCATCTTTCTCCGGGAAAGTTACCGGTGCACATAATAGTATAGACGGTGCGCTGGTGAGCGAGCTGGCAGGTTTCTGCAAGATCAACCCCGCGGAAAATTCGTAGCGTATAGCATAGCGATTCATCAGATACGGAAGTGTTTTATAGGTATCTTCCGGAGATATACTTTTGGTAAAGAGCGCCTCAAACGGTATAATGCTGAGTCTGCCGGTCGGGAGGATTAATAAGTCTTGTATAGCGGATGGCAAATGTTTGGGTAGAAGTATATCCGACAGTTGAGTGGCGGCCGTGGTATACGCTTTCATTTCGTTAAAGAATATACCATTGCGCATCCCGGTTATATAGCGACTGAACTCTTTGGGCAGTACATGATCCAGTATGCTAAACTTATCTTTTGTAATCTGGAATATATAGAGGTGGTTATTCTTTTCATCAATAAAGTAACTCAGCAGGGCAGTCTTGCTATCGAGTTTACTTTGCAACTGTTGTATAGATGGCGAGCTCGCATTGAATTTTAGATTGAAATATTCCGGAAACTGGTTCTCGAGGCGTTTGGTAAAAGCTTCGTAACTGCGATTAAGACTAAACGATGTTTCGCGTAAGTACTTCTCTTCATCAGCAGTTGGTTTTTGTGCCAGCTTTTGAGCGCACAAGGCTATAGCTGTTTTCAAATTCTTTTCTTCATCCAACAGCTCGGATGGTATACCGGCAAACGATTTGGCATTGGCATCAGAGATCGCTTCCAGCAACACAGCCGATTTACTTTTCTCAGCAAAGGAAAAAGCCATTTCAAAATACGGCTTCTTCACGAGTGCTACCGTTCCGGTCTCCTGCGCTATGCGTACACCATCGGCATATACTTCGCTGGCAATTACACCGAGCATGATCTTGTCATTCTCATTGGTAATTTGCTGGCGGAGTTTGTCGATCAACGTATCGCACGACTGAAGTATATGCAGTGCACTGGTCAGGTTTTGAAACTTTAATGTCTTGCCATAATACTTCGATTCAAACGCCTGCGCTTTTCCGAGCAAGGAGTATAGCAATACGTTGCCATCATAAAAGTTGCGTAGCCTGGGCGTTGTGCGCACATCACTGTTGTCAAAATCACTTACGTTGGCTTGCAGTGCCTGTTGATAGTGATCGAGTCCTTTATCGTATTGCCGGGAGGCTATATCTATGCTGGCGATCGCATTCAGCACGCGTGCTATCTCCGGATGTTTCTTGCCATAGCTCTGCTGGTACATTACCAGGGCACGCTCATAAAATCCGGCCGCTGCTTTTTGGTCGCCAATTTTCAGATAGGTTTCTCCCAGACTGAACAGAGCAAATGCTTTAGACGGGTGTGCTGACGGATATACTTTCTCCCATATTTTCAGTGCCGATTCAAAGTTATTGACAGCATCGCCATATAGTTCGAGTTTGCGGTATACAAACCCGATGTTGGTATTAGCAATAGCAATCTTCGGGTGTTCCTTTCCGTGAAGGTTCTGATAGATAGTCAGTGCCTTTTCGTAAAACTCCAATGCTTTATCCGGGTCGGTTGCCGTAAATGCGAGGCCCAGGTCGTTATACGATGCCGCTATTAGTTCGTGGTTTTCTTTTAATTGTTTTTGTCGCAGGGCAAGCACGCGATCCAATTGCTCTTCGGCCTGGGTATATTTACCGGTGGCACTATATAGATTTCCTAAATACGCCAATGCCTGTGCCGCTTCCAGCGTTTCTGATTTGCCATCGTCTTCAAAAAGCTGCAGCGATTTTTTGAGGGCTTCTTCGGCAAGATCATTTCGTCCCTGGTTCAGGTATAGCAACCCGTAGTTGGATTGTGTTACGGCTTGCAGAAATGCAGCATTGGTTATACCGCCTGAAATAGTATGCAGTAATTTCTCGGCACTATCAAATTGCCCTTGCCGGATAAGGGTTTCTGCTTTTTTATTTTGCAGCAATACAACGGACCGGGTATCAGCTGTTTTAGTAAGTTGCTGGTCGATCAGCGTCAGCGCCTTGGTATATTCTGCATTCAATATGTACTGGTCGATTTCCGGCAAATGCTGCGCAGTTGTCTTCACCACTACAGTAAAACACAGAAGAATAATAGATAGGAGAGAGCTTCTCATGATTTTCTAAAAGCGGTAATAGTAACTGATGGTGGTTACGAAGTGACGGGTAAGTCCGTCAGGATTGTAATCGCGTTGTGTAATCTTTCGGCCGGCCAGTAATTTTATACCGCTGCGTACATTAAAGCTATATCCTGCTGTGGCAATGGCCGACATGGCGAGCCCGGTAGTGCCATCCGGTTTTACACGGGAGCCATCTTTCAAAGTGATCTCATCGTGATTGATTCTATAGATAGGCAGTAAACCTGCGCTGAAGTTAAGACGTGAAAAACGAAAGTTACGTTCTATACGCACCATTACATCGGTGCCTCTGCGAAGATCTTTCGCCAGCGGATATTTATGTACGTAGGCTAATCGGTCTTCATCATTCCAGTCGCCCACAAATTCATTTCCATTTTTATTGAACGGATGCTGTATGCCGGTAGCGAACAACCACTTCTTGCTGATCAACGATATACCGGTAATAAAATCATACGATCCTAAACTTGTCTGATAGTACATCGGTAACGGATCATTCTCGTCTGATCGTTTGTCGGAGTGATTGGTGGGTATCTTTCCGCCTACGGATAGATTTACATCAAACTTCTCGTGCTTGAGTATATTTCGCGTAAAGCATAAAGATATATCTCCCATACCGGAAGTATTGCCTAATCTTCCGGACACCGCCTGGTAGGGCAGCTTTACCTGGAAAGATGTTTTCTGATTGAGACTGAAATTGAGATCGGCCGTAGCTACATATACTATAGGTGTGAGGGTAGTAGATGCGCGATAGAAACTGATCTCCATCGAGCGCAGGCGTAATTCTATCTTTTTGTTGAAAGGCTGATCGGGCTTCATGGCTCCCATAGTACAGAAGCCGGCATCGCTGCAGCCTTGCGCGAACGCAGGGCTGTATAAATATAGCATGACGAATACACAGAGTATAGCAGATCGACAGGTTTGCCTGGGCATGGCTGAGTAGATTTTCAGCCAAGTTACTTAAAAAAGACAGACCCTGAAGAGCATTTCTTCAGGGTCTGTGTAAAGTCTATTGTTACAGCTTATATTTTGTTGGCGTATGCCGAAGCCGTTACATTCCCAGCGATTGGTTTTCGATAGAAGCGAGCTCGAGTACTTTTTCGTATTCAGCTGAAGTAAGATCGTTGTAGAAGTAGTGAACAGGGTCTACCTGGCTTCCGTTGATCAACACTTCATAGTGCAGGTGAGGAGCGGTAGAAAGACCAGTGTTACCTACATAACCAATTAAGTCACCGCGTTTTACATTCTGACCGGAGTGTACAGCAAACTCGTGCATGTGCGCATAACGTGTTCTGTAGCCAAAGCCGTGATCTACTTCCACCATCTTTCCATAGCCACTAAACTTCACGCTTACCTCAGCAACGGTTCCATCGGCCGTAGCGTAGATCGGTGTGCCGATCGAAGCAGCGAAGTCTATACCGGTGTGCATCTTCTTTACTTTATAGATCGGGTGGGTACGCCATCCGAATCCGGAAGCAAGCGCTACAAGTTGTTTGTTCGACACAGGTTGAATAGCAGGAATAGCCGCATATAGTTTCTCTTTTTTCTCCGCCAGCTTTACTACTTCATCCTGCGACTTGGATTCGATATATAGTTTTCTGCGAAGGAGATCTACTTTTTCATTGAGGCCCACCACCATATCTTCATGGTCGATGTTCTTCTCGCGGATGTCTTCGTAACGATCGGCACCACCGGCACCGGCATTGCGTATAGCCTTATCGATAGGTTCAGCACCGAGCACTACACGGTAAATATTGTCATCACGATGTTCTACATCGCCCAGTATCTCGTTGAGATTTTTTACATCCTGGCTGAGCTTGTCGTAATAGAATTCCAGCTCCTTTACTTCGTTCTTCAGGATCAGCTCCTTGGGCGACTCGAAATAGTTGGTATACAGGATAAGCAACCCCACGGCCATGGCCACGGTAAGCGACAGAATGCCGAGAGCATTCATTACAACATCGCTGGTTTTTGTCTTTACCCGCTCGTATTTACAGGTTTCAGTGTCGTAGTAATACTTGATCCTAGCCATAGTAAGTCAGAGTAAATCTGTAAATTAAGTACTTTTAGGTCGAAAAGCCTTGACTACATCGTCATTACATTCGATAAACGGTCCATCCAACAGATCAATGCAATAGGGTATCGCTGGAAAGACGGCATCCAGACATTGCCGGATGGCTTTAGGCTTCCCAGGCAAATTTACAATTAAGGTTTGGTTTCTGATGCCGGCTGTCTGGCGCGAAAGAATAGCGGTGGGTACGTATGTAAGACTTTTTGCTCGCATTAACTCCCCGAAGCCGGGCATCATTTTTTCACACACAGCTTCTGTGGCCTCTGGCGTAACATCGCGCTTCGCAGGACCTGTGCCACCCGATGTAATGATCAGACAACATTTACGATTGTCGGCCATATCAATCATCGTTTTTTCTATAAGATGTTGCTCATCAGGAATTACCGCGTACTCTTTCTCCCACGGACTCTTCAGGTATTCATTCAGTGTTTCGACAATCGCTTTGCCTGGTATATCTTCATAAATTCCCTGGCTTGCCCTGTCTGATACATTGATGATACCGATGCGAATGGTCATGATACTTCTTGCATTAATTACAGCTATGCAAGATAATTAAAAGGCTACTGGCTGCAAGCCACTGGTGCCTGAGTTGCATTCCAGTGGCTGGCAGCCAGTAGCCTGTAGCCTTTGTTATTCGGTTTTCCTGAATTGTATCTTTTCCGAGCGGCTCTTCTTGAAAACCTGTCGTCCCTTGTTGATGCCTTTGCGTAATTCGCGTTGTTCATCTTCCGGAAGCGTCATTATGGTTTTGCATTCATCGGAGCAGCAGTTGTTATACTTCTCTGCGCACTCTTTACACTGAATGAAAAGTAAATGACAGCCATCGTTCTTGCAATTGGTGTGATCGTCACAAGGCTTGCCGCATTGATGGCACACGGCTATAATATCTTCGGTGATGCGTTCTCCGAGGCGTTCATCAAACACAAAGTTCTTACCGATGAATTTATTCTCGATGCCTTGTTCTTTTACCTCCTGTGCGTACTTGATGATTCCGCCATTCAGCTGAAATACATTTTTGAAACCGATGTGTTTCATCCACGCACTGGCTTTCTCACAGCGTATACCACCGGTGCAGTACATCAACAGGTTTTTATCTTTCTGATCGCGCATCAGGTCTTCCGCCACCTGAAGTTCTTCGCGAAATGTATCTACATCCGGACATATAGCGCCTTTGAAATGCCCCACTTCACTTTCGTAGTGGTTGCGCATATCGATGATCACTGTGTTAGGATCATCGGCCAGTTTATTGAATGTGTTTGCATCCACGTGTGTTCCCGAGTTGGTAACATCAAATGTGCTGTCGTCCAATCCATCGGCAACAATTTTCTTGCGCACCAGAATTTTCAATTTGAAAAATGATTTGCCGTCATCTTCCACGGCAATATTGAGGCGCACGCCATGGAGCCAATCTATACTATATAACGTTGTCTTGAAGAGTTCGAGGTTATTTTCAGGCACGCTTATCTGCGCGTTCACACCTTCTGTTGCTATATATATTCTTCCCAACACACCGATCGTGTCAAGTTGCCTGTAAAGCTGATCGCGGAAATCCTGGGGTTGGAGAATGTGATGATATCGATAGAAAGAGATGGTGACCCTTTTCTCGGGGGTCGAGCGCATCTTCTCCTTGAGAAGACGGCCTTCAACGCGGTTATATAATGCCATTGGATTAATTGCAGGTTAATCTCGCGGCAAAGGTAATGCTTCGCGGGCAACGGTAAAAATGTATCTTGAAAGAAGCCCCTACAGAATCCATTACGGATTTTTGGGCTGCAGCTTGCCACGGATCAGCTGATTGTATTCCTGGCAGGTAAGTATACCTTGCTCGTTGCAATAAGGGCAGGTTTTATACTCGTCACCAAAGGCACCTCTGCGAATGATCACATGATCGCCCTTGCATGCCGGGCACACCACTTTACCCGAAGGGCCGCAGTCGATATCATAATCCAGTGAAAGAACTTGTTGTGCTTTGTCTGCCTGAGTTTCTTTCTCTTTCAGAAATTCCTGTTCGGCTTGCTTTTTCCATTGAATGGCATCGAGTGAGTATTGACCGTTTGTACCTTTCAGTTGTATATACTTATTCAGCCAATCTATACTCTGTTTATACATGCCGAGGTAAAACGAGTTCTTGCCGAAGTAATAGGTGAGATCGGAGGGAACGCTTTTTACAGTAGCCAGTACGTGGCGAAAGATGGCATCGGCTTTTTTATACTCACCGTTATCCATATAGTATACTCCTGAATCCAGTTCACGCATCAGCGCAGCTTTACGGGCCTGTTCCATCTGTCGTGCAAATTCTTCTGCTTTCTCCCGGTCCTGGGCCATGAGCGCATGCCCCGCAGTAATCAGGCACATAGTCACCAGGAAAATACGCGTAGTGGCGCGTATGCTGTTCACTTGTATTCTCATTATTCGAATCGTTCCTTTTGTAGATTAAGCCACGCGAGCGCAGCGTTGTGAAATATATCTTCTTTTTGTTTTGTATCCAGGTTCATGGTATCTATAAACGAACCGATCTCCAGGTCTCCGAGAGGAAAAGGATAGTCCGATCCTAACGTTACCCGCATTGATCCCTGCAGCTTCAGTACATATTCCAGCAGCAACGGATCATGCGTTACACTGTCAACCCAAAAACGCCCCAGGTAATTTTTAGGGGCTACCGGGTTATCGATCGCTACCAGATCGGGCCGGCATTCAAATCCATGCTGAAGTCTTCCGATTGTTGGCAGAAATGATCCACCGGCATGAGCAAAATTAACTCTTAGTGCAGGCAGTCTTTCAAATATTCCGCCAAAAATAAGAGACGCCACGGCACGTGCAGTTTCTGCAGGCATTCCTACCAGCCAGGGCAACCAATATCGCTGCATGCTTTTTTCTCCCATCATATTCCACGGATGGATCAACACCGCCATCTCCAGTGATGCACACGCTTCAAAGATGGGAAAGAAACGTTCTTCGTGCAGGTTCAGGTCGTTGATGTTCGATCCGATCTGAATGCCCTGTAAACCAATCTCCCTGCATCGCTCAAGCTCTTGTATAGCCAAGTCGGTGTCTTGCATGGGGATGGTTGCCAGCCCCAAATAGTTTTTTGGGTAGCGATAAATTAGTGACGCTATATGATCGTTGAGGTACTGCGATATATCCAGGCAATCCAATGGCTTGGCCCAATACGAAAACATAACGGGGATGGTACACGCCACCTGCACTTGTGTGCGATAGCGATGATACTCTTGTATGCGCACCTCGGGGTTCCAGGCATTCTCATTTATCTCGCGAAAGAACTGGCTACCACGCATCATTCGGGCAGCACCGGAACGATGATGATCGAGGTGAATGAAATCGCCATAGCCGAATTTACGAGCCCAGTCAGGAAGTTTCTCGGGGAGAATATGTGTATGAGAGTCGATCTTTAGCATGACAGTACAGGCAAAGATAGAAGCAATTTCTTATCCTTTCGGTTTGCGCTTTCGCGGACTACTCCATTTCGGAGAAGAACTTTTCTTGGGTGATCTTACCTTTTGCCGGTGATTGGCCGTATGTTTTTCTTTCTTCTCAAATTCCATGAACCGGGATATACCAATGTTGATCTGCAAAAACATATCTCTTCTTCTGCCGGGTATATCGTATAGTGTTTGATAGTTATTTACCTTATCAAGATAACTGTTTGTGCGCGGATCGAAGATGCCGTAGTTCATACGAAAGTCAAAAGATACCATCCAGTGATCATCGGCCTGCCAGTCGGAACGAAAGCCCATCAACGCAAATACCTGGTATGATTTGAAATCCTGTTTCGAGAGCATGGTATAATCGGATACTGCAGGACTTATCACACCATCGTATACAACGGTATAGCTGGACGGGAGAATAGGATATACTTTGGCTGGAAAAGCAAGCTTGGTTTGCGCGTGACTTACCGTTTCTTTTCCCTGTAATAAATAAGCAAAGCTTCCACCGGCTACAAAGCTCAACCGGAAGAAGGCCATATCAATCACGTGAAGTTTAAGTGCCACCGGTATATTCGCATAGTGAAGATTGATCTTCCGCGTTCCCTGTTGTCCGCCGGATGTATTTACAACATAAAAGTTCTGCCCGACATTTACCAGACCGGGATTGAAAATGAAACCATAGCCTTCATAGTCCACACTATAGTTCAGCGATATAGGGGCAAACTTGATACCGTACTTGTTCTTATACCGAGGGTCCTGGCCGATGCCTTCGTCCAATGTAAAATTGGTTGTTACGCCTGTGGCTATACCGAGAGAAACCGTTCGCATCTGAGCGTGGCAAAAAAGAAATGGCGACAACCAGAGTATAGCAAAGAAGAGGCGCGTCATTCAGAGTTCGATCACTAAGTTTTAAAACTACAGACAGGGCGGCAAAATAAGCAATAAAACCTGCACTCCATGTGGAAGATTAATTTAAGGACATTGGATGTTATAATTCTTTTAAAATTGTATTAAATCGCATCACCAATATTTAACCGGTTACAGCAATATGCATAACCTCTTTCAAGGTCTGAAGCTCCGCGGAAACATTTACATCGTGCTGGCATTCAGGCTCTCACTGGCCATGGCATTGTATACCTTGTGCCGGTTGGGCTTCTATATTTTCAATGCAGGATATTTCTCCGGTCTGGAGCTAAAAGATTTCTTGCGCATTTTTGGTGGTGGTCTTCGCTTCGATCTTACCGCAGTGCTTTATACAAACGCATTGGTAATACTACTGATGATTGTGCCGTTGCCGTTTCGCACGCATGCCATATATGAAAGAATTGTGCGATGGATATTTTTCATTTTCAATGGTATAGCACTGGCTGCGAATGTTTCTGATTTTATATACTTCCGGTTTACGGGCAGGCGCACCACGGCCGATGTGTTCAAACAGTTTGAGAATGAAAACAATATGGGTAGCCTCTGGCTTCGCTTTCTGCTGGATTACTGGTATGCTGTTGTGTGCTGGTTTGCATTAATAGCCTTGATGGTGTGGTTATATAGTCTTGTTAAACCACACGGGCCGATGTTAAAGAACAAGCTGCTATACTATAGCTCCGGTCTGGTAATGATGCTGCCCATAGTATACCTGGTGATTGGAGGCATGCGCGGTGGCTTTCAGCACAGTACGCGCCCTATTACACTAAGCAATGCCGGTGAGTATGTAAAAGACCCTAAAGAAGTAAGCCTGGTATTGAATACGCCTTTTGCATTGATGCGTACCTTGGGCAAGACCAACATTCAGAAGGTAGCGTACTTCCCGGAAGCAGTAGCCGATACGTTGTATACACCCGTACATATACCCAACGACACTGCGCACTTCCGCGCGAAGAATGTAGTGGTTATTATTCTGGAAAGTTTCTCAAAGGAATTTTTCGGAACGTTCAATCACGAAAAAGAGAATGGTACTTACAAAGGCTATACACCTTTTCTCGATTCGCTTACACAACACAGTCTTGCGTTTCAATATTCATTTGCCAACGGCCGCAAATCTATCGATGGACTTCCTTCGGTTATCAGCAGTATACCTTCACTGGGTGTGCCGTATTTTCTGTCGCCTTATTCCGGTAATAAGATCAACAGCCTTGCTTCCCTGTTGAAGACAAAAGGATATACTACATCGTTCTTTCACGGAGCGCCCAATGGTTCGATGGGCTTTCAGGCTTTTATGAATCTTGCCGGTGTAGATCAATACTATGGCATGACGGAGTATAACAACGATGATGACTCCGATGGGATATGGGGCATTTGGGATGACAAGTTTTTCAATTACTATGCTGATCAGTTGAACGGATTTAAGCAGCCGTTTATGAGCTCTATATTTTCGGTTTCATCACATCACCCGTTCAAGGTGCCGCAGGAATATGAAGCGAAGTTTAAAGGAGGCCCGCTGGTTATCCATCGCTGTATACAGTATACCGATTTTGCCCTGAAGCAATTCTTTCAGAAGGCATCGGCTATGCCGTGGTTTAAGAATACAATCTTTGTGATTACTGCGGATCATACCTCTTCTGAAATTCAATTCCCGGAGTCACGCACGGCATGGGGATATTATTCGGTGCCGGTAATTTTTTATACTCCGGATGGTAGTCTCGCTGGTTTCTCGAATGAGCTTGCTGAGCAGATCGACATCATGCCTTCTGTGTTGGGATATTTACACTATGATACTCCGTATATAGCTTTTGGTCGTGATATATTCCGCGAGAAGAAAGAGCCTTTTGTGTTCAACTATAAAGATGATGTATACCAGCTCTTCGAGGGCGATTACCTGTTGCAGTTTGACGGTAGCCGTACCGTTGCGCTCTATAATTTTAAAACCGATACACTGCAGAAAAATAACCTGAAAGATCAGTTACCGGCTATTCAGACTGCGATGGAAACGAAAATAAAAGCGATCATTCAGCAGTATAATAACCGGTTGATCGAAAATCGTTTTACTTACCAGGCTCAATAGACAACAGGTAAAAACGACTCAGTTGATCCACACGACTTTGCGGGTCGAGGAAATTTACTTTGGGTCGTGATACGCGATAATGAAATACCTGCTTCGCTTCTTTGAACGATACTTTGTTATTGATCAACGCTTCGCGGCCGCGCTCTCCGGTAACGATCCAGCAAGGCTGATGTAAAGCAGCCACCTGTGCGGTAGGAATTTCAGGGAGTAGGGTAGCGCTGCAAAATTCAAAACTGTTGCTGCGTTCGTGTTCTTGCAGATAATATATCCTGCGGGTGTCAATATGTTCTTTTGCTACAAAGTCGGCCAGTGCATCGCCAGCCTGGTAGGATAACATCTGCGGATAGAAGCTGAAGCTCAGAAATATATTGCACATCAATGCCGTGGCAATGGAGAGCATGATGATGCGCTGCACGCGGGTAGCTTCATGCTGAAACCCGAAATATAGCATGGCCGGGATCATAGCGAGTATAATAACCCACCACTGGCGTACAGGGAAAACCCACAGGTTAAGCACGATCATAAATACCAGCAGTATACATGCCGTAATGATTTGCGTAATGAACAGATCGGTTTGTTGTTTGTTCCGTAACGGGCCTGTCAGATAGCCCGCTAAAAGTATAGCGAACAGCGGCAAGAGTATATTCAGGTAATGCGGAAGCTTGAAGTTGGAAATGGAGATGATGATAAACACCAGTGTTGCCGTTCCAAAGGTTACTATTTCGCGCTCGGGATTATAGCGGAATTTTTTTTCAATGAATTTCTTGAGCCGCTTCCAATACGCTGCCAGTGTAAGCAGGCTCCACGGTATAAAAGCCCACAGAAAAGTATGCAGGAAAAAGAACGGATCTCCTTTCGCGACAGAACCAAACTTTTCTCCTTCCAGTCGCTCTACGTTTTGCGACCAGAGTATAAATCGTATACCCGATAAATTCGATTGCCCGCGAATTACTTTCTCCGGATGAAGATCAAACTGCTGGTAGTAACAATAGAGCACCGGGCTGATGAATATAAACAGGAACACCGGCAGCAGTAACCATCGCGGGTTAAACAGCGTCTGCCAGTTTTGCTGGTATAGCAGGTGTACAGCTACTGCTATACCGGGCACAGCAATGCCAATTATACCTTTGGTGGCAAAGCCCAACGCCAGGCCTATACTACCGAGTATAATATTCTTCCAGCGCATTGTGTCGGCAAAGGCAATCAGTTGCCAGGTAGCAAAAATGATAGCCGAGGTAAGGATGGCATCCATGCGCACATCGTGGTTGGCCAGCACAAAAGAAAAACAGGTGGCCAGTATAAATGCTGCCAGGCGCCCGGCTTCTTTCGAGTATAAAAGTTTACCCAACCGATAAGTCGAATATATACCGAGCAAACTGAAGAGGAGAGAAGGTAATTTATAGGCAAAAGCAGATACCCCAAAGATGTGATAACTGATAGCCGCCAGCCAGAAAAGTAAATGTGGTTTATCCAGGTAATCCTGTCCCTGATCCACCAGCGAAGTGAAGTCGCCCGTTAAAAACATGTGCAACGCAATGTTCGCGTGGTGTGCTGCATCGTTGTCCATCAAAGGAATATACAAGCCACGGATATAGATGATACCTAAAACGGCTCCCGCCAGGAGATAAAATTTCTTTAGCATTCTCAAAGACCCCTCGCGCGAAAATAGGAACGGAGTGTTAAGCAAGTATTGCTATAGTGTGAAGTCAAATGAACACGAGTATTGCAGGATATTTAGTATGTTTGAACGGCCTTGTTGCAGGATGTGCAGCAGGGTATATGAAATCGTTTTCATTAATAAAGACCCTAACTATACAAGACTGTGTCATACGTTTTAATTCTGGGAGCCAGCAGCGATGTAGCCATTGCCTGTGCGCACGAGTTTGCTGCAAACGGTTATAATCTTTACCTGTCCGGGCGCGATATAGAGTCGCTTACAATAGCCGCCAGTGATTTACACATCCGCCATCGCATCGAAGCGAAAGCCGTGAAGTTCGATGCGCTTCAATCTTCCGGACATCAATCATTTTATAATTCTCTCGATCCTAAACCGGAGATTACACTTTGTGTATTCGGTTTACTGGGCGATCAGCAGACATCCGCGAAGACCTGGGCAGAAGCAGAGAAGATCATTCACTCCAATTATACCGGGGCGGTATCTATACTCAATGCTGTAGCCAACGATTATGAAGCTCGAAAGAGCGGAGTAATTGTGGGTATAAGTTCTGTAGCAGGCGAACGTGGCCGGCAGAGTAACTATATATATGGAAGTGCCAAGGCAGGCTTTACAGCATACCTCTCCGGACTGCGAAATCGGTTAACGGCCAGTAATGTACACGTTGTAACAGTAAAACCTGGTTTTATCCGAACACGTATGACGGAAGGACTCAAGTTACCCAAGCCACTTACCGCAGAACCGGTTCAACTCGGCAAAGCCATTCTGAAAGCAACAAAGAAAAAGAAAGACGTGATCTACGTACTGCCGGTGTGGCGGTTGATCATGCTCATTATCCGGAATATCCCGGAAGGTATATTTAAGAAACTGAAGATGTAGCGAAATGTAGCGTTACGCCAGGTTGTGATATACAGCCTGCACATCGTCATCGCTTTCCAGTACCTCCACCAGTTTCAGAACTTCGTCCTGTTGTTCTTCACTTAATTCTTTTGTGGTGGTAGGAATATATTGAAGCTCAGAGCTTTTGGCATCCATGTTTTTGGATTCAAGAAACTTCAGCATGTGGCCGAACTCAGTAAACTTGGTATATATCACTACCTCGTCTTCGTTTCGTTCAATGTCTTCTGCACCGGCATCGATCAGGTCGAGCTCCAGCTCATCGAGATTGATCTTGGCAGGATCGAATTTGAAAACGCCTTTACGCTCGAACATGAACGCAACCGAACCGGAGTTCCCCATAGCACCACCATTTTTAGAGAAGTGCAGGCGAACGTTGGCCACCGTGCGTGTAGGGTTATCGGTAGCGCATTCTACCATGAGCGGTACACCGTGGGGTGCATATCCTTCGTAAGTAACTTCCTGAAAATCTTTTTCTTCTTTGGATGAAGCACGTTTGATAGCCGCTTCGACCTTGTCTTTAGGCATGTTTACACCTTTGGCATTTTGAATAGCCAGGCGAAGTTTCGGATTGTTCTCCGGTATAGGGCCAGCCTGTTTTACAGCAATAGCAATGTCTTTACCGATACGCGTGAAAGCCTTGGCCATCCGGTCAAAGCGAGCAAACATCTTGTGCTTCCGTTTTTCAAAAATACGCCCCATGGTCGTGTCTGTTTATAAGGGTGGCAAAATTATACCAGTTCGGCAATTAGTCAAATCCTATTGCCCAGTTATTGCTGAATGTCTTGTGTTTAAGTCGTTAAGATGCCGTAGCGCGCCTGGCTTTTTCCCACATAACCGATTGCTTGCCGCGCAAAAAGCGGTTCAGTCCGTAGTATACCGACACGTTCATGACCGCGAAGTAGTACGGTACAAAAAATCCTTTGATGCCAATCTTCTTGTCACGCAATATATACCCCGCAATGGCCAGCGCATAGAAAGCTGCCTGAAGCACCAGCGTGAGTTGATAGAAGGGAAGCCCTTGCAGGGCCAGCCAAAGATTGCTTAGAAAGATCAGCGGCAGAAAAAGCGGAGCGAGCGTCCAGCGTAATACCCGGTGAGATATATATTGAAATGTGAGTATACCGTAGCGAAAAGGATTCAACAGGTAGGAGAGTCGCGACATGGCCTGAAACCCTCCGGCCGAGATTCGCACTTTGCGTTTCCACTCTTCACTTACCGATGCAGACGCGGTTTCCAGCGCACAGGCTTCCGGTTCGTACGCAAAGCGATAGCCTTTGGCTGCTATACGCAACGAGAGATAAAAATCTTCGATGATCATATCTTCCGCTGGCTCTTCATAGAGTTCGGTACGAACCGAGAACAATTCTCCCGCAGCCCCGACAATAGAATATACTTCAGCATCCTTGCGTTTCAGAAACGACTCATACTTCCAGTAAAGTCCTTCGCCTGAGCCGGATGCGTTATCTTTATCCTTACTAAAGATTCGTTTTTCGCCCGATACACCGCCCACTGTTTTATCCTCATAGTGTCGCACTATTTTGCGTATAGCCTCTCCGTTCAGATCGGTATTGGCATCGCAGAAGATCACGATGGGTGTCTTTACCAGTTTCATCACGCGGTTCACAGCATGGATTTTTCCCTTGCGTTCATGGGAGTGAAAGAGCTGTATGGCCGGATATTCTTTTATGATTTCGGGAGTTTGGTCGGTAGAGCCATCGGTTACAAAAAAAAGTTCGAGCTTCTCTTTGGGGTAGTCAAGCGCGAGCGTATTGGCGATCTTATCACGGATTATATCGGCTTCATTATAGGCTGCAACCAGGAGGGTAACAGTAGGTAATGCTTCATTCTGCGGTATGTCTACAACGTTTGTTCGGGATTTAATTTTAGAAAAAATGTAAATAATTATGCCATATCCTACATAAGTATACCCGACTACAAGGATGCCGACCCAAAAGATCGCAGAAATGATACTAAACATTGTTTTTGAGTAGTTAAACCACGAAACTACGAGTTACAATTAAAATTCAGAGAGGATACAAGTATTATTAATTTAATTATTTTTGCAGGTCTACAGTTGGAATATGCGTTTTTTGCGCCAAATATTACTTTGTGCTCTACTATTACCTGGCGGGTATGCTTTTGCCCAGGTACCAGTAACTCTTCCTGATGTCGCTACGACCGATGAGGAAGTTGCTGTTGATATACCCGTGCTCGCCAATGATATAGACCTGCTCGGCTTTAATGCTGCTACTATAGATGTTGATATGGATACTGATGGTATTCAATCAACGCTCGCTATAGCGGATGTTGGTACCTTCACAGTAAATACATCTACAGGCATTGTAACATTTACTCCTGTTGCCAACTATAATGGTAATGCTACCACTTCCTATACAGTTGAGAACAACGCGGCTATAACTTCTTTACCCACACTCATTACCGTAACAGTCAATCCTATAAATGATGCGCCCACCGCTGGTAACGATGCTGCCAGCACCACGGAAGATACTCCGGTGACTTTTTCAGTAACGAGTAATGATACTGATATAGATGGAACGATTAACGCAGCAACGGTGGATCTTGATCCGCTTACAGGCGGACGACAAACTTCTATAGCGGCAACGACCGGCAGCGGTACATTTACCGTAGATAACACCGGACAAGTTACCTATACACCTATACTAAATTTCTCCGGTACAGCCACGGCCAGCTACCAGGTGAATGATAACAGTGGTGATGTTTCCAATACAGCTACCATAACCGTAACAATATCTTCTGTCAATGATCTGCCGGTAGCAAACAACGATGAGGTAACTACACCGGAAGATACACCGACAACAGTCAATGTAATCTCGAATGATACCGATGCCGATGGAACGATCGATCCTGCAACGGTAGATCTGGACGTTACTGCCGGTGGTATACAATCGACTAAATCAGACGGTACCGGTGCATGGAGTGTCAGTACCTTCGGAGTAGTTTCATTTACACCTGTGCTCAACTTTACCGGAGCGGCAACATTGCCCTATACGGTGAATGATAATGCCGGTGGAACTTCCAACCAGGCGACCATCACGATCAACGTATCAGCGGTGAACGACTTGCCTGTGGCCAACAATGATACCGGTACAACACCTGAAGAGACCGCTACTACAGTTAACCTCGTGACGAATGATACCGATATAGATGGAACGATCAATGCGGCTTCTGTAGATCTGGATACCGGCACACCGGGCATTCAAAACGCGAATAGCAATAGTGCGGGTAGCTGGTCCGTTAACGCCTCGGGAATCGTCACCTTTACTCCGGCCACCAATTTTAATGGTAATGCTATACTTACCTATACCGTGAATGATAACAGCGGAGGTACTTCCAATGCTGCGACTATTACCATCAACGTAACTCCGGTGAACGATGCGCCCGTTGCCAATGGCGACAATGCCAGTACCAATGAAGAAACCGCTGTTACGTTTAATGTAGTAGTAAATGATACCGATATAGATGGCAGTATAGCAGCCAATACGGTAGACCTTAATACAACTACAGGAGGCATTCAAAATTCCATAACCAATTCGGCAGGTACGTGGTCTGTAAATGCAACAGGCGATGTTACGTTTACACCGGCTGTAAATTTTTCAGGATCAGCTACACTTACCTATACCGTGAATGATAATGCCGGTGCCACTTCCAACCAGGCAACTATTTCTGTTACTGTTGCCGATCAGAACGATGCACCGGTTGCCAACAACGACATGGGTACCACAGCAGAAGAAACCGCTACAACAGTTAATGTGGTAAATAATGATACAGATATAGATGGTACGATCGCTGTGAATACGGTTGATCTGAATACAACAGCAGCCGGCATTCAAACCACCATCAGCAATGCTTCCGGTAACTGGTCGGTAAGTACAGCAGGTATTGTAAGCTTTACTCCGGCTACAGACTTCAACGGTACGGCTACACTACTATATACCGTAAATGACAATGACGGTGCTACGTCCAACGAAGCAACCATCTCCATCAACGTAACCCCGGTGAACGATGCACCTGTAGCCAACAACGATGTCGCTGCCACCAATGAAGATACGCCTGTTACCGTAACCGTGGTTACGAACGATACCGATATAGACGGAACGATCAATGCTGCTACGGTTGATCTGAATACTACCACAGCGGGTATACAAAGCACGGCTTCAAATGCAGCAGGTACCTGGAGTGTAAATACTTCCGGAGTAGTTACCTATACGCCAACAGCAAACTTTACGGGCACAGCCCTGCTGGCGTATAGGGTAAACGATAATACCGGGGCTACTTCTAACAGCGCTAACATTTCTATTACCGTAAATGCACAGAACGATGCGCCCACTGCGGTAAATGATGCCGTAACAACATTGGAAGATACACCGGTAAACCTGAATATAGTGAACAACGATACCGATGTAGACGGAACGATCGCTGCCAACACGGTAGATCTCGATCCTGCTACGGCCGGTATACAAACATCATTCAACGTAAGCGGGGGTACGGTGTCTGTCAATGCTTCGGGTGTGATCACGTTTACACCTACGGTTAATTTTTATGGAACAGTAACAACCACCTATACGGTGAATGATAATTCTGGCGCTACTTCCAATATAGCTACGATCACTATAACGGTAACAGCCGTGAACGACGCTCCTATAGCCAACAACGACCTGACTACTGCCGATGAAAATGAAACGGTAACGTTAAATGTAGTCACGAATGACCTGGATATAGATGGCACCGTGAACGCAGCTACGGTAGATCTGAATACAACCACAGCGGGTATACAAACTACGATCACGGTTACCGCTGGTACATTTACGGTGAATGCTACAGGCGATGTTACGTATACACCCGCGCTTAACTTTAACGGAACGGCATCCATCACTTATACCGTGCGCGATAATACAGGCGCTACCTCTAACCAGGCAACGATTAGTATACTGGTAAATTCCATCAACAGTTTGCCTGTGGCTTCCAATGATGCCATTACGATAAATGAAGATGGTGTAGCATCCCTCAACATTGTGGCGAACGACAGTGATCCGGACGGAACGATCAATGCTGCGACAGTTGATCTGAATACGTCTATAGCCGGTATACAAAATTCCATCACCACAGCACAAGGTACATTCTCAGTGAACGGATCAGGACTTTTAAGTTTTACACCTGTGCTGAATTACTTCGGCACTGCCAGCATTACCTATACCGTGAACGACAACGTAGGGGCTACCTCTAATCAGGCCACGATTACCATAACTATTAACAGTGTGAACGATGCGCCCGTAGCCAACAATGATACCGGCAGTGCTTCCGATGGTGTAGCCGTAACGGTAAATGTAGTAAGCAACGATACGGATGTTGATGGTACGATAGATATAGCAACAGTTGACCTCGATGTAACCACTGGAGGTATACAAACATCACGCACTACAGCTGCCGGCACATGGACGGTGAACACTTCCGGAATTGTAACCTTTACTTCGATCGTAAATTATAACGGTGTGGCTACGCTCACATACCGCGTGAATGATAACGGGGGTGCAACCTCCAATAATGGTACGATCTCTATTACTGTAAGTGCCGTAAACGATCCTCCGGTAGCGAACAACGATGCGGCTACTACCAATGAAGATTCACCTTTGAGTATAAACGTAATCACCAACGATACAGATCCGGAGAATAACATTAGCCCATCCACCATTGATCTGAACACAGCCGTGTCGGGTATACAAAATACCATCACTACAGCAGCCGGTACATTTACGGCCAGCACAACCTCTCCGGGTGTGGTGGTGTATACACCGGTATTGAATTTCAACGGTACGGCTACTGTTACCTATACCGTAAATGACAACGGAGGACTTACTTCGAATGAAGCGACCATCACCATAACGGTAACACCTATAAACGATGCACCCGTGGCTGTGAATGATGCCGCCACTACACCAGAAGATACCAGTGTAAAATTTGACGTAACGGCTAATGATACCGATGTGGATGGAACGATCAACGATGCTACGGTTGATCTCAATACGACTACCGGAGGTATACAAAATACCAACACTGTTGCCGGAGGAACCTTTACCGTGAGTACGGCCGGAGAGGTAACGTTTACACCGGTAGCAGACTTCTTTGGTACAGCAACCGTAAGCTATCGCGTAAACGATAATACGGGAGCTACTTCCAATGCCGCTACTATAACTGTTACTGTGCAGCCGGTAAACGATCCGCCTGTATTTGATCCCATCGTTCCGGATCCACAGCGTGTGCTGCGTAATGGCGCACAGAAGACGATCACGATTACCGGTATATCTCCCGGGCCTGGTGAAACGGAACAATTACTTCTGTCCGCTACATCTGGTAATACAACGCTGGTACCCAATCCAACCATAACCTATAATGGAACGGCAACAACGGCTACATTAAAATATCAACCGGCACCGAATCAATCAGGCTCTGCAGATATAGTAGTAAAACTGGTTGATACCGGTCTGAATGAATTTACCCAAACCTTTACCGTAGAGATTGTAGATGTGCGCTTTACTTCCACACCTGTTACGGTGGCTGTAGAAGGAGAGCCATACGAATACAACATCGAGATGACGGATGTAGTGGATAACCTCACTATAGCAGCAGCACAGAAACCTGCATGGGCCACTGTTACATCTACCGGTAAAAATAAAGCCAGGCTCAGCGGCACGCCTCCGGCCAACGCGCCTGCCAGCAGCGTAGTGCGCTTGCAGATAAAAGACGGAACTACAGTGCTGGATGAACAACAATATACGTTGGTGGTAAATCACCGGCCGGTAATCACTTCGTATACACTTTCTATCAACGAAGATATAGCGACACCACTCAAGGCACAGGACTTCTCCAATGCCTATACAGATGCCGATGGAAATCCGCTTACAGAAATTCAATTTACCGCGCTCCCCAGGCATGGTAATTTAGTAATGAATGCAACCCCGCTTACTGTGAACGCCAAGGTTCCTTTTTCATCTATAGCCACGGTCATTTACCAGCCAATGACAAATTATGCCGGCTATGATACTATTTACTGGAAAGCAAGCGATGGACTCAGTTATAGCGCTGCGAGTGCATCTATCAATTATACTATAGCAGCCGTAAACGATCCTCCGGAAATTACCTTCCTGGAAACCGATTCACTTGACTATGAACTTGGAAGCGAAGAGCCGATTATCATGACGGCCCAGTTCAATGCGATCGATGTGGACACCGATAGTCTTACCGGTGCAGAGCTGCGATTCCGCACGGAAAATTTTGAAGCAGAACACGATCGCCTGCTGTTTACACCTACGGCTACGATCACCGGCACCTATAATGAACTAACAGGCGAACTCCTGCTTTCAGGCAAAGCACCTGTGCAGGAATATGTGCAGGCTATCCGCAGCATTCAGTATAACTATATAGATCTTACGGAAATAGAGTTGATCACCAAACGCCTCAGCATTGCACTGAACGATGGTGAAAGTCTCAGCACAGTGAAAGACCGGTATATCGAGCTGATCTATACGTTTGAAGGTATAGATATACCCAACGCCTTTACACCGAATGGTGATACACGAAATGATGTGTGGGTGATCACATCATCCAAGAAAGCAGACTCCGGTGTGGAGCAGTATAAATCCGCTGAGATCAGGATCTATACCAAGCGGGGCAAACTTGTTTTTGAAGACATCGGTTTTCAAAAGCCGTGGGATGGTATGTTGAATGGCGAGGTATTGCCTCCGGATACCTACTACTATACAATCGATTTGAAGTATAACAAAATAATGTATAAAGGTATTGTTACAATTTTACGGTGAGCGCAGGTACATGAGCAGACTCTTTATCATAACGTTGCTTTTCGTGGTGGTCATGCAGGCGCACGGTCAATATATACCGAACAGCGGTCAGGCATTTCAGTTTGCCTCAGCCTATAACCCGGCCTTTGCCGGTATAGATGAATTTGCCGATGTAAAGCTCGGCTATCGTTACCAGATGGCGGGCTATGGTGCCAATGCTCCGCAGTTTGTAAACCTCACGGCTAATTTTCGTTTGAAGCAACCGGTGGATCTTGTTACGAACGGGCTGCGTACTTCCAATGGAAAATTACTTCCCAATAGCATCCCCAAACGGAAACGCATCATTCACGGGTTGGGTGCTACGTTGTTCAGCGAAAAGGTCGGGCTCATTAAGCGTATAGGGGGAGGGTTGTCGTACTCATTCAACTATCCTGTATCGCGCAAGTTCAGACTCGCGGCAGGTCTTACTGCGTTTATGGAAAACACGCAGCTGGATGTAAATGGTATATATCTTGGCGAGAATCCCGACCAGGATCCCTTTTACGATCACCTGATGCAGGGCAGCACGAAACATTCCGAGTTCAGTTTACGTGGAGGAATGTTATTATATAGTAAAGGATTTTACCTCGGTCTCTCATACTTCCCGATCATGAACGAAGTAATTCAAAACTCGGATGTAAACTTTAGCAGCACCAATGCTTTTTATGAAGGATCGGTGATGACCGGCTTTGCCGTACCTGTTAGTGCAGACCTGATGTTAAAGCCCAGTGTACTGGCGGTTATGCAGAGCGATCATTCTTTTTTGTTCGATTATAGTATAAAAGGTTATCTGAAATCCAAAGCATGGTTTGGTGCAACCTATCGCGATATACAGGCCATGGTATTTCTCTTTGGATTTGATTTTACCAAAACACTGTCGGTAAGTTATTCCTACGAATTGTCAGTAGGAGGGATGAGTAAATTTAATGACGGAAGCCACGACCTCGTGCTTGCGTTACGGTTCAATAACTTTAAAAGCTTGCATCCATACACATGGTAAAGTATAGTATATTTCTGACGGGGCTGTTATCGTTCTCACTGCTGCAGGCGCAAAACCTGGAGTTTAGTGATGCGCGAAAACTTTCGGCCAACATCAATTCTTCAGGCGAGGAACTGATGCCGCTGCTGTCACGGGATGGCTATACGCTATACTTTACGCGCGTACTTTCACCCGGTAACACGGGAGGGCAATATGCCGGTTCCGATGTGTGGATGAGTCGCTTCGATGTAACATCGTCTGAATGGAGCAAAGCGGATAACAGCAGGTTCTCCCTGAATACTGCGGAGAATGATGTGGTGATTGGCACCAATGCCACCGGAGATATACTGTATCTGCTCAACACATCAGCTGCCAAAAGAGCAAAAGGTATTTATGTTACGAAAAAAAACGGCAATGGCTGGGGAGATGCTGAACTCGTTCCTGTAGAAGGGATCAACTCGCAGCAGTTCCTCGGTATATTTATTTCTCCCGATCAGGACGTGATGTTTATTTCCATGATGGGTGAAGACAGCATGGGAGAAGAAGATTTATATGTGAGCACAAAGAACAGTGCCGGTGCATGGTCGAAGCCCAAGAACCTCGGGCCAACCATAAACACCAGCGGCTTTGAGATAGCGCCCTATCTTTCGCAGGACAAACACAAGCTATATTTTTCCAGCAATGGTCATGGCGGTTCGGGCGATGCAGACATATTGGTATGCGAGCGCTTGTATGATTCGTGGGAGACATGGTCGGTACCCAAGAACCTGGGTGAGAAAGTAAATTCAAAAAACTTTGATGCATACTTCTCTACCTATGGCGATAGTGTTGCCTTCTTTACCAGCAACCGTGGTGGTAACGCTGATATTTATAGTATAAACCTGGTAAAGCCTGCGTCCCAGGAAATAAAAACCGATACACGAAATTACCTGAGCGAAGCAGAGATCGAATCGAAAGCTCCCAAAACTGTGCGCATCTATAAATTCGAGTCAGCATCAGCACTGCTTTCCGAGAAGCAAGTACAGCAACTCATGCAGCTTGCCAATGCGTTTGCATCGTATGGCGATATCAAAGTACACCTGGTGGCACACAAACCTGCATCGGCAACATCATTGGATATTTACCAGAAAAGATTACTGGCTATATTGAATCAATTGAAAAGAGGAGGCATCATTGGTTCCCGTATAACGTTTGGCGTGGAATTGATTGATAACGCGACATCGATTTCGGGAGAAGAGCAAGTAGATATTCTTTTTTACAAATAACGGAATATGAAATTTACCGTATTAAATTTAGTAATTTTGATGTAACCACGTACCGATGGATTTCTATCTCATATTAAAGACTCTTCAGCGCAGACTTTGGGTGTTAATTGTTTTCCCGATAATTGCAGTGATCTGTGCTGTGATCCTGGTATTACGGATGGACAAAGTCTACAAGTCATACGCCCATCTTGCAACAGGTTTCACTGCCGATGATGCCGTAAAGCTCAACGATGAATCTTCCAATTCTTACGAAACAAATACACGTTTCACCAACGTGATCGAGTCGATGAACTCGCTTCCCGTGTTGAGCCTTGTATCCTATAAATTGATGCTGCACGATCTGGAGAGCGATACACCTTACCGAGGGCTTACCCAGAAACAAAAGGAGAAACTTGATTTTCCGCTCACACCTGCTTTCCTCGAGAAAGCAAAAGAAATATTGAAGGCCCGCGCCAATGAGATCAAGCCGTTGAACACGGCCGATCAGATCGATTACCAGTTGTTCGATCTGCTGAAAGCGTATGAGTATGATTACGAAGCATTGTCAGAGAAATTTACCATCAAGCGCTTAACTACTTCCGATTTTATTTCTGTTGATTTCAGTTCCGAGAGCCCGTTTCTCTCAGCCGATGCAGTAAATATGCTTTGCTCGGAATTTATCCGCTATAACAAAGTATTGAAAGGCGATCGTTCTTCGGAGTCTCTCGAATTTCTGGAAGGTGTAGTACGTGAAAAAAAACGTATACTGGACGAGAAGGAAGCATTGCTCAACGACTATAAAGTAAATAACAACGTATTCAATTACGGTGCAGAGAGTGAAAGCAAGATATCGCAGATCACCGAATATGAATTGAACAAAGAGCGTGAAGAAAAAAATGTAAATGCACTTCGCCTGGAGAAAGCAACACTCGAAAACAGACTGCAGAACACGACACAGCTTAACCAGCAGGAGGTTGTTCAGATCAACCAGCGCATTATCGACCTGAGAAGAAAGATCAGCGAGATTACCAACTCCGGAACAGACGCAGAGCGTGCAACGCTGGGTAAACTTCGCGATGAATTGCAACTCGAGATAAGCCGTCTTGATTTTCTCAATGAATCCAAAGACAAAGACGAATCGGGCGAGTTGAAAAAACAATACGATGATGTAAAGCTTAAACTGCAGATAGCGGAGACAAATCTTACTGCTGCCGATCAGTCACTGCGCAGATTAAAATACGATGTATCCGGTTTCGCTACCAAAGAAGCCAAGATATCGGAACTGCAGCGCGATGTACAGGTAGCCTCTGAAGAATATCTGGATGCACAGGATAAATATAGCTCTGCTAAAAATAAAGCATTGGTTGTGGGCAGCTCTATTCGCCAGATACTGGAAGCACAACCAAGCCGCGAGCCCGAACCATCCAAAGGTATATTGATTGTAGCACTGGCAGGTATAGGAAGTTTTGTATTCTGTGTAACGATACTCTTGTTAATCGAGTTTGCCGACATGACCATCCGTATACCGGTGCGCCTCGAACGACTGACGGGTCTGAGCACAATTGGTTCGCTGAACCTGATCAAGATAAAAGGCTTTGATCTGCGTAAAACATTTGCATCCAAAGCAGGCGATAAAGAGTCGAATACATTTGTACACTTTCTGCGCAAGCTCCGTTACGAAGTACAGAAATCCGATGGCAAAGTATTCCTGGTATCCAGCACACAGCCGCAGGTAGGTAAATCTTTTATGATCATCTGCCTCTCGTATACCCTGAGCCTGGTGAATAAAAAAGTGTTGATCATCGATACAAATTTTAAGCGTAACTCCCTTACCAAATTATTGTTGCCGGTAACGGATAGCCGCAGATTATTGAAACGCGGTGTAGATGACAAAACGTTGTTGCTGAATGGTAAAGATGCCGAAGAGGAAGAAACGCAGGAGGATAATCACAACATTATATACAAAACAGAATTTAAAGGTGTTGATATCATCGGAAATATAGGAGGAACAGATTCACCTTCCGAGATTCTGGCAGGGCGCGATTTCAAGGAGATGATTGAAAACCTGTCGTTGCAATACGACTATATATTCCTGGAAGGTCCCTCTATCAACGAGTACTCCGATTCGAAGGAGCTGATCGATTATGTAGACAAGGTCATTGCTGTGTTCGATGCCAATACAAATCTGAATCACCTCGATAAAGAGTCGATCAATTATTTGAAATCCATTAAAGAAAAATTGTTGGGCTCTGTTCTGAATAAAGTTCAACTCAAAGATCTATCAGTATAGCATTGGCAGGATAACTATGGGCAAAAACTCGTATTGGCTTAAGTCTGGTTTTTACTCCATGGGTTACAGGTTATCTGTGTTAATCTTTGGCTTCGGGAGTTTCTATTTTCTTATCCGTTATTTTTCGCAGGCAGAGTTTGGTGCGTGGGCGCTGTTCATCAGCATTACCACCATTATTGAAATGTCGCGCAATGGGTTGATCCAGAATGCGGTGATCAAACTAATCCACACCAGCGATCCGAATGATGAAGGCAAGATCGTGCTCGCATCGTTTAGCATCAACATTATTTACTCCGCGATTATATACCTGCTGTTGGCCGGGTTTTCCGGTGTACTCAGCCGTATGTTTCATATACAGGATATAGGAACGATGTTCGTATACTACGGAGTTACTATATTTTTCCTGATACCCTTTTCGCAGTTCAATTATATACAGCAGGCTAAATTCAGTTTCAGCGGTATATTCTGGAGCACGGTGCTGCGGCAGGGGAGTTTCTTCCTAGCGGTGCTGTTTATCTGCGTCATGCGGGTAAAGATTACGTTGATCGATCTTGTGCTGATACAGGCAGCCTGTACATTTGCCGGACTAATCTGTGCTTATTTCTGTGCCCGGAAATTTATCCGTATAACCTATTCATGGGATGGTGCCATAGTAAAGAAAGTCTTAGGTTTTGGCAAGTATGTTATGGGTACCAATATATGCTCCTTGTTGTTCAAAACGGTCGATCAGTTTTCGGTGGGATATTTTCTGAATGCGAACATCGTGGCGTTGTATAATTCTGCGATTCGCGTATCGAACCTGATAGAGTATCCCAGCACTTCGGTGGCCGAGGTGGTATATCCGCAGAGCGCATTCCGCACCAGTTCGGAAGGCGATCATGCTGCGAAGGTATTGTACGAAAAATCTGTAGGGCTTACACTTGCGCTTACCCTCCCCGTTGTAATAGGCACGGTGTTGCTGGCAGACTATATCATTTTTATTATAGCCGGCCCTGAGTATCATGAGGCTGCCACCATTCTGCGCATCACCATTCTCTACGGTATATTTACACCCTTCAATAGACAGTTTGGCACCGTAATGGATTCTTCCGGAAGGCCCCAGCTTAATTTTGCACTGATGCTGGCAAGTGTTTTTATAAATATTATCAGCAACTATTTATTTATACAACAGTTTGGAATGATCGGTGCGGCCTATGGCACGCTGCTTTCGTATGTGATCGTTTTCCTGGTGGGTAACACCATGCTCACACGCATCTTCGGCATCGAGATGCAGCAAATTTTCCACTATATGTTTTATTACTATGGTGTGGCGTTTCAATTTATTCAGAAGAAATTAAAAACGAGATTACAGGGATGAAAGAGGCAACTGATATCGTTATGTTGGCATTGGCGCGCTGGGACGGTCCGTATTCTTCAACGGCTTTTTCACTGGCAAAAGAACTTGCACGCAAAAACAGAGTCTTCTATATCGACAATCCGTTTACCCTGAAAGATGTAGCCACCAACCTGCACAAACACCAGATACAATCCAGGCTTACACCCCTGCTTACCGGAAGGCATGTAGGCAAACAGATCTATAACGATAACCCCAACCTGATCAACATACGGCCGAAAGCAGTTATACCCATCAACTTCTTTCCCTATGGTAAATTATATAGTTATCTCTCGCGTGTAAACAACCACGTGGTGAACCAGGCGTTACGGAGAGCGATCCGGGAATACGACATTGAGAAGTTTATCTTCATCAATTCTTTTAACCCGTTTTACCTGCAGGATGTAACGGAGTTTAAACCGGAGCTAACAGTATATCACTGCGTGGATAACATGGCTGAGTCGAAGTATATAGGCAAGCACGGCAAATTTCTGGAAGCCGAAGCGATGCGTGAGTATGATGTTACCATTGCTACATCCAAGAAGCTATACGAGATGGCATCGCAGTATACACGCAATGCTTTTTGCCTGCCGAACGCTGCGGACTTTAAGCATTTTCAACGCGCGGTTTATGAGCCGCTTTTGCGACCAAATGAGCTTGACGGACTGGAGTCTAAGAAAATAATTGGCTATATTGGACATGTAGACTTCAGGATCGACTACGAACTGCTGAACAAACTCTCCCGTGCGCATGCCGATAAAATTATCCTGATGGTAGGGCCGGAGCATGAATCCGATAAAGATAAACTGGAAAGACTGCCAAACGTCATTTCCACCGGGAAGAAACCATTTGAAGAATTACCGGCATACTTGAAATTTATAGACTGTGCTATCATTCCGTTTTTAAGAAATGATCTGACGGCAAGTATTTATCCGTTAAAGCTGAATGAATACCTGGCTGCCGGAAAGCCGATTGTTACCACAGGATTTTCTCAAGACCTGGAAGACTTTGGCAACACGATCCGCATCGAGAATACACCCGATAGTTTTATTCGCGGGGTGCAGGAAGAGATTGTAACAGACTCTGATCAGAAACGGGAGCAACGTATACAGGTGGCCGGACATAATACGTGGACTGCTCGCGTAGAAGCTTTCTGGGATATGGTATCGCCTTACATCAAAAAAGAACAACCGGTATATGGGTAACAATAAAATTCCGTTTCATCACCAACTCATGGAATGGGTGCTGATCGCGATGAGCATTGTAGTGTGTGCGATCTTCTTTTTCATCATTGTATTTTAGAGAACGTGCAGGAGAAGAAAGAATATATATTGGATTTTACTGCTGATGCCCCCGAGAAAGACAGAGGACTATTCTCTTTTCTTTCGGCCGGTAATGGCAAAAGTGTGCTCAGTTCACCACTGCTATATATAGTGCTGTTGCTTACCTCGGTAGGCATGGCGTTTACCTTTGCGTTGTTTGGCCCCGTGTTCGGGTTTATCTGCATCGGTCTTATCGTAGGGATCCCAGCCGTGCTATATTCGGTGGTAAACCTGAAGTTTGGTATCATTATACTTCTCATCATTTCGTTTTTCCTGCAGGGCTTTAACCGCTTTGCAGCTGGTATACCACTGGGTATTGTGCTGGATATATTCCTGGTAATTATGCTCATCGGGTTACTGATTCGCAAATGGCAGGCGAGCGATTATACCCTGGCTAAAAATCCCATCAGCTATGTGGTGTGGGCATGGATCGGGTATAACATGCTGGAGTTTTTCAATCCGATAGCTTCTACACAGGCATGGATATTTGTGATCCGCGGTATCGCTATACTGATGATATTTTACTTTATCATCCTCTATGCGATTGATGGCATCCCTTTCTTCAAGACGCTCATCAACGTGTGGATCGTACTCTCTCTTCTCGGTGGACTCTACGGACTGTTCCAGGAGTTTCATGGTTTGTTGCCGTTTGAAAAAAGCTGGGTGGCTTCAGACGATTTTCGCTATAAACTGATCTTTAACTGGGGGCGCTATAGAATCTTCTCGTTCTTTAACGACCCAACGGTATATGGTGTGTTGATGTCATACTCAGCCTTGTTCTGCATCACCCTGCTTACCGGGCCGTTTAAACTGCTGTATAAGATCTTCCTGGCCTTTAGTGCGTGCGTAATGATGCTGGCCATGGTATATGCCGGAACACGCACAGCCTTCGCTATGCTGCCTGCCGGGTTTATATTTTATGCACTGCTTACCTTCCAGACACGAACACTGGCCTTTGCAGCGTTTGGTCTTGCTGTAGGAGCCTTTGTTATATTCTCGGGCATCCGCAGTCTCGGACCGTTTCTAAGCACCAATAGTCTGGAGCGTATACGTTCTGCTTTTAAACCGAGCGAAGATCCATCGTTCCAGGTACGCGAGCGAAGCCAGGCATTTATCAAACCGTTTATACAGTCGCACCCGTTTGGAGCCGGATTGGGAAGTATAGGTATATGGGGGCAACGATTTACACCGGGCTCTGCGCTGGCAGACTTTGCTCCGGATAGTGGATATGTGCGTGTAGCCGTGGAGTTGGGGTGGGTTGGCTTGCTGCTATACTGCACGTTCTTTGTTGTGATTTTAACGGTGGGTATACGCAACTACTATCGAACGCGATCGCCCGAGCTGCGGGCTTATCTGGCTGCGCTGCTTGCTGTAGTGTTTAGTCTGGTGATTGGTAATTATCCGCAGCAGGTATTGATACAGGTGCCTACCATTTTGATTTTCTATGCCATTATGGCGATGCTGGTGCGCCTCCGTGAAATTGACGAAGCAACTTACAAAGAATAAACCCATATGAAAATTTTTACAATCTTCCTCTTTACCCTTGCGCCTCTTATAATAACAGCCCAGACTGTTGATTATAACAAGGTGATTATACCCGACCGTATTACGAACGTTACGTTTGATGAACGCCTGGTGCAACTTGCCTGGAGAAACCATCCGTCTGCCAAGATTGCCCAGCAGAACGTAGAGATTGCCCAGACCGAAAGAGCCATGGCTAAATGGTCGTGGCTGGATAATATATACGGTGTAGGTAACCTGAACGAATTTACCGTAGCACCGGCATCGCACGAGCGATCTATATACTATCCGCGCTATAACTTTGGTGTGCGTGTATCACTCGGAGATTTCGTACAGATGCCCAAGAAGACCAAGCTTGCTACCTATCGCATGGTAAATGCCACGCATGTAGTAAACGGGCAGAAGCTGAGTACGCGCGAAGAAGTGCTGCAAAGCGTTGAGCGTTTAAAGATGAATTACAAGATCATCAAGCTTCGTCAGTTTGTAAAAGAAGAATACTACCAGATGTATAAAGAGGCTGAAAAGAAATTTCAGACCAACGAAATAAACCTTGAACGCCTGCGGGCATCGCTGCAGGTATACTATAGCCGCTCGGAAGATCTGATCCAGGCGCAATCCGAATTTAACCAGGAGAAGCTAAACCTGGAAGCCTTTACCGGTGTGAAGCTGGAAGAAATAGAAGGATACCAGGAATTTTTGGCAAAGCTGGACGAAGAAGCAAAACAGGATTTCTAAGCGATGAACAGGGGAGAGATTTAGGGCATGCTTCAGTTTTTTAAAAACCTTCCTGAGAAACTAACCAGGGTAACATCAGGCGGGAAAGTAATCAAGGAGATCGATGGTCTTCGCTTCCTGGCTATATTTCCGGTTGTGGTGCAGCACCTGAGCGAGCGCTATGAACGGTATACGGCAACGCACTTTACACCGGGCAGCGAATATGCATTTACACACTTTGTTACCAATCGTGGTTTTATAGGGGTATATATATTCTTTGTAATCAGCGGATTTATCCTGGGCTTGCCGTTTGCTTCCTATAGCCTGAACAGCGGAAGAAAAATTGATTTGAAAAGTTATTACTGGCGGAGAGTTACCCGGCTGGAACCGCCCTATATTATCGTGATGACGATCTTTGCCATCGCAGTAGTGTTTATGGGCTTCTATACTTTTCGCGATATTATACCGCATTACTTTGCCAGTATATTCTATTTACACAATATACTCTACAAGGGCTGGACGTTTATCAATCCTCCCGTGTGGACGCTGGAGATTGAAGTGCAGTTTTATATACTGGCGCCTTTCCTGGCATTGTTACTCTTCAAACCGAAATCGCCTGTGGTGCGGAGAGCCTTGTTGATCGGCTTTATTGCTATACTCATGTTGCTGCAACAGCACTTCCGCATCCTGCATCAATTTACCAAGCTTACCATATTAGGTCACCTGCAGTTTTTCCTGATCGGGTTCATCTTTGCTGATCTGTACCTTACCGAATGGAAGGATGGCATTAAGAAGCATAGTATATTTAATTACATTGCTATACTGAGCTTTGTTATTATGGTGATGGTATGGAGCTGGAATCATGAGTTGATCAACCGCATCAGCTTCATTGTGTTCCTGTTTGTGCTGTTCTATTCCATCTTTAAATCAACCTGGCTTAATAAGTTTTTTACAACGCCCTGGATAACCGCCATAGGAGGGATGTGCTATACTATATATCTGCTGCACCTGCCGTTTATTGAATTTTTTGTGCGCGTTACTAAAAATATAGTAGTTACACATTCATTCACGGTAAATTTTCTTTTCCAATTATTACTGATTATACCATTTCTGCTGGCCATCAGTATAGGCTTCTTCCTGCTGGTTGAGAAACCATGCATGTATAAAGACTGGCCGCAGCGGTTAAAGAAAAATATACTCAGCCGGTTTGCATCGGTAAAGCAGGAAGAAGCTTAGGTATACTAAGCTGGCTTCCTGCCAATAACCTGAATGGCATTGCCTGTGTTGCGCGGAAAGTAAAATACGCGGTCAAGGTGTACAAGCGCTTTGCATAGCGGAAGGAATAACAGTTGTATAGCAGAGCCTCCCTTCTTGCTGAGGAAACCAATCTCCCAGCCGATACGCGAAAGCATTCCATCGGTATTGGAACTATGCTCGATGGTGAAGCCTTCATCGATAAAGCGTTGCTTCAACCCATTCAGATCATATACCTGGCCAACGTGTTCGTGCTCGAGCCACTCCTGGTGATCTTCAAATAAACTTTCAGGAAGTAAAGTAGTTTGCTTGATGTTGGGAATTTTTACCAGCAGATATCCTCCCGGTTTTAGTTTCTCGAAGCAATCTTTAAAAGGCATATCTTCTTTGTGTATATGTTCAAATACATCTACAGCAAAAATGAAATCGTAGGCTGCACTTTCCGGAAGCTTCTCAATTTTATCAGAAAATATTTCCACATTCTTGAAATTGAATTTAGTGACAACCTGCTTGAGTGTGCTGACGCGCTCCGGCAAAATTTCAATCGCGGTAAATTTAGTTTGGGGCATTTCTTCCGCCATCATAAAAGTAAATTCACCGAGACCGGCACCCAAGTCAATAATCTTTTTGAAAGACGACAACGGTAATGAATTTACCAGGCGTATAAATACGCGCGAGCGGGCATAGTTGCCTACGTTGGTGTAACCGAAAACATTGTAAACCATTTTTGAAAGAAAGGGAGATCGCTTCATGCGATCGCTGGCGACATACTGAGTCTTTCCGTAACTGAAATTCATTTTAGGGTTTTGATTAAAGCCTGTCAGTACAACCGTATGACGTGTCAGACGCAGGCAGGTTTAGTAAATATACAATAGAACAAGCATGCTAATATATAACATGCTTGCCCAATAAAAATACCTAATTTGTGTTATTTACCGTGTTATTTTTTTTGCGGCATTGTATAAAATCGGAGGCGTTATCTGCTTCACAATTTCCTTTACAGAGATGCGCGATTTATCCTGATATGGTCTTGCCTTGAAGAGTGTGGAGTGATTTTCAAGACCGGCATTAATCTCATACGAAGGTCTTCCGTTGGTATAGTAATACAACGCCAGTGATTTACGATTTCTGTCCTGCGGACATTTCAGTGCATCGGGATGACCGTGATACGAGAAGTCGGTTGTAGTAAAAATCGCCATGCGATTAAAGAGTGGCAATATTTTCTTCACACTGTGTTTCATTTCAGTATCCCACAACTCAAAATGTCCGCCCCATTCTTCATTCCAGTCCTTGTTCAGATATACCAGTACATTTAGTCTGCGATCGAGATTGGTAAGTTTGTTCTTGTTAAAGTCTGCATGGATTTTTAAAAGTCCACCGGGCATGATCTGGTGACAGCCGCCACCTTCAAAGTATGGATCGGGTATCAATGCGTCAATACCGGTGAGGATCGATAAAAATTCAAGGAAGGGTTGTGAGTTGAGAAAGTGCATGAACTCCCTGGTCTCTTCGCCAAACCTGTATTCTCCTTTCGATGCAAGCTTGATCTGGTTCGTGTCTTCAAACTTCAGATCCGGTCGCTTGCTCATATCCGGAAATTCATCCAGTATTTCAGAGAGTCTTTCCGGGTTAAAGAAATTATCGAAGTAGATATTGGGAAACGGATTGGCCGACTCATACTCCTGATGTTTACTTTTGGCCAGAGCATGGAGCTCTTCTACAGACAGGTTGATAAATTTCATAATAGTAGGGGGGTTTTTAGGGTGAAACAATTTTTAGTGCATAGCGATATTTATTTTAGGTATAACATGCTTATTTAGGGATGTGAATAGACTTAATGAATATACAGAATTAAGATCAGATTTCCTTGAGCTTCGCGATGAATAAATCCGTAAACCCTCTCACATTTTCAGATGATCAAGATATTGTTTTTGTTACTCACATGCGTGTCGGCACTGGCACTGGGTGCCCTATATATTCCGCCTGACGAGTTCTATATTGCCGGGGTTCTAACGCTCGGTATACCTTTTCTGATGCTCGGCACCGCAATTGCACTGCTATACTTTGCCATTAAGAAGAGTCGCTGGGTATGGGCTCCCATAGTAGTGATCGTATTCTTTTTGGTACAGGTACAAGGCATCTTTTCACTGGGCCTGCACAAGGAAGATACTTCCGATCGCACACCCGTAAAGATCATTTCCTATAATGTAAATGCGCTGAATTACTTCGGAAAGCCGGGAGTATATATGCAGACCCTCAATACATTTTCTGCGTGGCTGGGGAAGGTTCGCCCGGATATAGTATGCCTGCAGGAAACTGTACCTGCTAATTTTTACAAGATATTGCCCTCGTACTATCGCTATTTTTCCGGCAAGGAAACATTGGAAGGCGACAGCCTCGGTCTCTTCATCATCTCGCGTTACCCGATAGCACTGGCAGGCAAGCGCGAGTTCGCTTTCAATTCTTTTAACCGGATGATCTGGACCGATATAGTGATCAACCATGATACTATACGCGTGATCAACGTACACCTCAAGTCCTATAATTTTTACAAAGCATCCAAACTCCGAAAGCTCAAGAATATAAAAGGAGGATTAATGGCACGAAGCTATCATGCCAAACTGATCAGAGAATTTATAGAAGAGTCGCCCTATAAAGTTATACTATGCGGAGATCTCAATGAACCACCGCATAGCTATGTATACCATACACTGTCGCAACCGTTGCACAATGCTTTTGAAGATGCAGCCACCGGGTATGCCTATACCTATACATTTATGGGATCACCAGTGCGCATCGATAACATCTTTGCCAGTAAAGGAATTTCCTTCTGCGATTACAAAACCTATTACGATGTTACTTTGTCGGATCACTTTCCGATTGAGACAAGTATTGTTTTGCAAGATCCGGATTGATGAATACTTCAATCGAGGAGTCTTCCAGTTTACGGGGCGCTAGGAATTTATTATTCGGTATATAGTACTTCCGAAGTGCTTCGCGAACCTGGTATGGGTAAAACTCCGTAAGGCTTGGTATATCTTCAAAGAGCACGAGATCGTAATAGTGATTTTTTACACGCTCGTTTATCTCATCGATCTGTTTCTGAAACATACCGATGTTTACATGGAACCACAACGGGTGTTGGGTGAGTGGTGTATAGCCAAACTCTTTTGCCAGAAATGTTATCTCCGACATGTTCAATACTTTCAATCCTTTATTATGAATGAAAGGAAGTTTGGCAATGCTATCTATACCGGCAATAGTGCTCTCAGGTAATGTAACATGCTTCAGTGTCGGGTAGGCAGAAGAGCCTTTCCATAAGGCAGGCTTGGGCGCATTGGTAATAGCCATCGGTTGCTTCTTGCTATGGATGTGCAGAATATCCGATACATATTTCCAGTAGCCTGCAGAATATATCAGCAATACCAGTAACAGTATAGCTATAGCGGGCTTTACAAAAGTATCCCAACGCTGCCACGGGAAGAAATTAAGAATGCAGGCAAAACCGAATACATGATAATACGTCATGTGATCGGTAGGCAGCGGGCTTGTCATTTTAGTAACAATGGCCTGCGCGATCATACACACTGATATAGCAGCCAGCGTAAACTGGTTTCGGTCTTCAATAAATTCTTTTATAGTTTTAAAAGAACAAAGCAGCAGTATAAAGATGAGTGCTATATAGGTTTTCTCCACGATCGATCCTTCAAGGAACGTATTCAGCAGTAAAACTATATCGAGGCGCGAGCTGTGTGGCGGCTGGCCATAGTTGAACCAGTATAGAAAATCATATTGGAGAAAAGGCAATGCCGATACTATACCAATAACCACTACAGCACCCAAGTAGGTAATCACAGGCAGGCGTTCTTTATCCAGCAGCGCGCGGTATACCAATAAGAATAAACTAAGCAGTATACCAATAGCGCCTACATCCTGCTTGGTGAAGAATGTTACCGCAGAGAATAGCGCTGCGAGCGCAAGCCATATAGTTTTGGAAGATGTTTTCTCTACTGTAAACGATTTGGTGAGGAAGAATAGTGCCACCAGTTCATATACAACAACGGAATGATTATACCACGGCCAGAAATTATAAAGTACATAAGTGAGGCAGAATACCAATATACTTAGTGTTATAGTATAGGGCTTTACTTTCAGATTGTAGAGAATACCTCTCAACGAAAGTATACTTATTAGATTAATAAAGACCTGCGCCTTTACCAGTGATAGAAAAGTAGGACCGAAGATCTTGAAGAATAAAGCCGGTATAAGCCAATAGCAGATACCCATGGGCAATCCGAAATCTTCATAGGGAACTTGTCCGATGGAGAGCCTGTATGCGCCTTCCCACGAGAGAAAGATGTTTACGCGATACGGCAAACTGAGAAATAACGGGGCAATGATGAAGGGTACACAGATCACCAGATCGATGTACTTGAAGTGTTTGTCCTGCACAATCTTTTTTGATTAAAACCAACCTAAAGATAATGTTTTAACCGTTTGGACGTGAGAGTAATAATAATAATTTTACGGTGATAAAAGTTAGTATAATGCGCTTCTTCTACCTGCTACGGATTCATCACTGGGTCAAAAATCTTTTCGTCTTCATTCCGGCTTTCTTTGCCGGTCAACTGTTGGATAAGCATGTCCTCATCTTGCTGGGTGAAGGTTTCCTTTGCTTTAGCCTGATGGCCTCTGCTATTTATATCCTCAATGACTATCGCGATATAGAAGCCGACAAGGTACATCCTGTAAAGCGGCAGCGTCCGCTGGCGTCAGGCAAGGTGTCGCCAACACTCGCATTGATCATTATGGCGGTGTTGTTCATCGTATCATTAGGATGGTCCTATATATTGTCAGACTCTCCAACGTTTGCAGTACTGGTGGGAGTATATGGCGTGATTAACATTGGCTATTCATTGGGGCTCAAGAACATTTCACTCGTAGATATATTCCTGGTTTCATCGGGCTTCCTCATTCGTGCTGTGGCCGGAGGTGTACTGATCAGTGTAGTGATCTCGCAGTGGCTTATCATTATGGTGTTCCTGTTATCTATCTTCCTGGCTTTTGCTAAACGAAGAGACGATCTTGTGTTGGCACAAACTTCAGGCACTGCCTTGCGTGCATCGGTGCGACAGTATAACATCGAGTTTATCAATACATGCCTCGCGTTGATCTCGGGTGTGATCATGGTATCGTATATTATGTACACCATTTCAGAAGAAGTAGTGAATCGTATCGGAAGAGACTATCTCTATATCACAGCACTGTTTGTATTTGCCGGGTTGCTGCGTTACCTGCAGATAACATTGGTAAAGAATGACAGTGGCTCGCCTACGAAAATATTGCTGACCGATCGCTTTATACAGTGTACGATCTTAGGTTTTATCGTTACCTTCCTGGTGATCATTTATATTTAAGCGATGGCAGATATGAACACGAAGCCAGGACTCGCTTTATTTGACTTTGACGGAACCATTACCACGCACGATACACTCTTCGAGTTTATACGCTTTAGTAAAGGATCGTCTGCGTTCTATACCGGCTTCCTGTTTCTGTCGCCTATGCTCGTGTTGTTCAAGGCCGGTATAATTTCCAACTCGCAGGCCAAGCAATATGTACTCTCGTATTTTTTTAAGGGGATGGATGTTCACACATTCAATCAATGGTGCAAGGACTTCGCGAAGCAGTGTATTCCACAGTTGATTCGGAGTAAAGCACTGGATGAGATCAGACAACATCAGGCCAACGGGTATAAAGTTGTGATTGTGTCAGCTTCACCGGAAAACTGGGTAAAGCCCTGGGCCGATAGCCTCTCCGTTGAATGCATTGCCACACGCATGGAGGTAATAGCTGGAAAAATAACCGGCAAGTTTCAAGGCATGAATTGCCACGGAGAAGAAAAGGTTGAACGCATTCGTGCCTATCTCAATACAAACGACTTCTCACCAATCTATACCTATGGCGATACCAGTGGCGACCGTCCGATGCTGGCATTGGGAAATCACGCGCACTATAAACCTTTCAGGAAGTAAAGCGAAGACTCGAGAACGGATTGGAACATCCGGTTTTATAGGGATTGAAGAACCCGATATAGGTAACATCTTTCGAAGGATCCATCTTGTTCAGAAAGAAATCTGTAGATAACAGAAACTGCCCCGTAATCATACTTCTATACTGTACATACTTGGTATGATACTTAAGCTTTATACCCAGCGATGAGAAGAAGTGCTGCACGCAGATAAACATCTTCTTGGAGAAAGAAAATTTGTTCCAGAAATGTTCACGTTTGGCTTCATTCAGAAAGCGGTCGATTGCTTCGTCTGGTACTTTGAGGGATTGTGTATCGGCTATCAATATTCTCTTTACCACTTTATCGAAGTTCAATAACAGGTATGCAGCTATAGCGGCCGGTATAGCAAGAAGGGATAGACGTATAAAAGATCTTCTGTTCATAATTAGTGCAGTTGATCGGCCGCGCGTAACGAGAGCGCAGCAATAGTAAGCGATGGGTTAGACGGAGTTATAGTAGGGAAGGAGCTTCCTCCCAATACAAACAAATTCCGGTATTGATGATGCACAAGATTTTTATCGACTACACCTGAAGCTGCATCTTTGCTCATCCGCGCTGTTCCCAGAATATGTGCTTCCGAAGGTTGATACTTATCGTCCAGGTATATATTCTCGATCGGTAATGTTTTTAAAATGTTACCGATGTTATCCTTCAAATGCGTATAGGCTTTTGCTACATAATCACTGTGCGATGTATAGGTTAGTTGTGGAATGAGCGGATCGGCCGATCGCTCCACTTTGTTGGTGGCCTGCGGTATATCTTCAAACACAAATTTGAATTTGGCTATGTTCCGCCATTTACCTTCTTCGTAGCGTATAAATACATCGTTGTGACTTTCTACGATACAGGCACCACGTTCTGCACGGTGTGCACCATCGTATAGCATAAAACCATTCGCTGTGATGATTGAGCTGCCACCTACATTTTGAAAATCCTTCAGATCGATATACGCATAATAACCTACTTGTTCCGAAAGATTCTTGCCAGTATGCACATTGGTGTCACCGGAGTTTAAGAGTATATGTGCATTGAAGATCGCATTGGCACCCAGTGCTACCAGGTCGGCAGTTGCTTTTTTATCCTGGCCGTTCTGTTTGTATTGTACACCGCGCACTACATTCTGTTGTATATCGAGCTGTACTACCTGTGCCTGGTATTGTATTTCGATTCGCGGATCAGCATAGAGATCTTTCTTGAATCCATTCTCGATGGTAAACTTGGCTTCCACTGGGCAAAGGTGACAGATGGCGCTCGTGCAGCACTTGTTTCGTTTGTTGGATATACTGCTTCGCGCGGTCGGCTGACTGATATATAGCTCACCATATTCTCGCTGCAGTAATTTATCTACTGTGCTAAGTTCATGTGCCGGCTGTGGATATTTCTTCGACATCGGGTAAGGCGTTACCTCCGGGCCGGATATAGCCATGATGTCTTCCGTTTCACAATAGTAGGGTTCTATATCGCTATAGGAGAGAGGCCAGTCGATGCCAACATTATACTTTGATTTCAGTTCGAAATCGTTTGGCATAAAACGCGGTGTACAGCCCGTCCAGCAATTGGAGCTGCCGCCAAAGCTCGGGTCAAAGATCCAGGCTTTCTCCGGATTGTTATTCTTATAGGTAACACCGGCTTGTCCGCCACTCACGTAGCTAACTTCACCCAGGGGTTTACTTCTCGCATCCTGAAGTCTCTTCTGATGAGGAATATATTCACCACGCTCCAGTACCAGTACACGAACCGTTGGTGAAGACTTCTCCAGGAACTTCTTCACAAAGAAAGATGACGCAAAACCAGTACCTACTACAATCAGATCATAATGCATAGCAACAAGTTCGGAAAGTGTTAAAATAGCATAAGATTTTCAATAAATTGCAAGGGTAACAATTCAACTTTCGTTATGACTTTTGTAAGCCCCCGATTTGATAAATGGATATGGTTCTTTTTGTTTCTGCTTATGAGTTTGTACGTGTTATACGAACATGCTACAAGCTGCCTGGCCATTACACATGCCGTGCAGATAGAACGGCATAAAAATATTATAGCGGGTACTTCTGAATTTTATAACCCATGGCAATACCGGATTTTATCGCCACTCATTCTCGAATCAATCATCCAGCTATTCAATAAAGTACTTCCGGGTAAATATGAAATGCTGCCATACCTGTTCTTCAAGTTTATACAAAACATGCTGATCTTCTATATCAGCTTCTACTACTATAAATCGTTACAGATAAAAAATCCGATACTTATTTTTGCCGGGTTAATGTTACTGTGCTTTACTATCAGCAACAGTGTATTTCAATCCGATTTTTCGTTTAACACATACTTCGATATAATCTTTTACCTGCTTGCAGCCTGTGTTATACTGCAGAAGAAATACTATTGGATTATACCGATCACTTTTCTTGCTGCCGCTAACCGTGAGACCAGCGGATTTATACCCTTGATGCTGGTGGTTCCATTTATACTATACGACCGCTCACTGCTTACGAAGGACAAATGGATTATAACCCTTTCATCGCTGGCTATATTTGCTATTGTCTTTGTAAGCATCCGCCTGTATTTCGGCTTTCGCGAAGCAGAAGGTATACATGGTATGCGCAGCCCGCTGGCCTATCTTAAATTCAATCTTACCTTTTTCCGTATGTACCCGCAGCTGTTCGGCACATTGGGATTGATACCGCTGATCACACTCTTCGGATTCAAACGCTTACCCGTTATGCTGAAGAGCTGGTGTTTGCTAATCGTTCCCTTCTGGTTTGTGATACACCTGGCTAAGAGTACTGCGATGGAGTCGCGGTTATTCCTCGTGCCACAGGCGCTGATCTTTATACCGGCTATGCTCTGGCTGATTGAAGACTTTTATAAGAATCACTCACCGGCAGAAGCACCGGTAAGAAATTCATAAATGATCGGATTTACTTCCGAAGGTCTTTCAAAATGCGGCATGTGTCCGGCATTCGGAATAGCATGATGTTGGATGGCCGGATATAGCGACTGATATATAGCTATATTTCCTGCAGGAAAGTAAGGATCTTTCTCTCCGTAAAGTAATAATACCTTTTGATGCAGTCCTTTCAGCAACTCTATATTTCGCTGGTTAAGAGTATGCATCCATGTAGAATGATTGATGTATTTATACCCTTCAAAATTCATGAAGTAGGCGAGGCGCTTGCTATAGTTTTCAAAAAGAGCCTGATCCACAAATTCCTTTCGCTGGTTTTCAATAGCCTTTGGGTACCAATAGAACGTCATAAGCAGATCAGAGACAACCGGTACTTTTAATAATGGATTTGGTTTGAAGTCACCGGTGGTAGCCGGATCAAGAAAAACGATCTCCTTTACCCGCTCCGGATTTTTGGAAGTATACTCCAAGGCGATCATAGCGCCCATCGACATGGAGACAATGGTAAACCGTTTTGAGATGTTCAAAGTATCCAGCAATTGTGAGAGCTGGTGAACCATCAGTTCCGGAGTATATTCTGTTTCAGGACGATCGGTATATCCGCGGCCATACAGATCGTATGACAATGTTTGAAATCCTTTTTGCTGAAAGAAGGGAATGGTATTGTTCCATACTTCCATGCCGGTAATACCACCACCATGAATGAATACGATCAGATCGGCAGTATCATTTCCCTGCAAGGCATAATGTACTATACCCTGATCGAGCCGGATAAAATTACCGGGCGCTTCAGATCGTTCTTCGTTTGTGAGTGATTGGGTCTCCTGGCTGAATGACACAACGAAGTAGGATAGTGCAAGAAGCACTATCCCAGCAACGATGATCAGTAGAAGGGTCTTCTTCATGAAAGGCTAACTATCTTTATATACCCTGCGGTATATGTATATTTTCAACTTACGATTTCTTGATCACTTTCAGTCGCACAGCACCAACCGCGATCACATACGTCCCTTGCGGCAAGGTGCCGAGGTCGAGCGTAACATTTTCTTCCGAGGCTGTTGCTGTTTTCTCCAATACAGTTTCTCCCACCACATTCATTACCGAGATGAGTTGAGCTCTGTCGCTGTTCAGGAGGTTAACCGTAACAACATCGGTGAAAGGATTCGGATAAGCAGAAACTGCGGATGTTCTCAGGGCAGAACTTTCCGTAGCTGTTACCCGGAAAATTACTCCGTTCGACATCTGTGCACAGCTTCCGCTGCTTACCTGCACGGTATATTTACCCGCTGTAGCAGGGTATATATAGGACCTGGTTTCGCCATCTACCGGTACGCCATCTACAAACCACTGGTATTGGTATGTATCTTTTGCTACCGTATAGAACTTGTTACCCATTACGGATATAGATGGTTTGGCAAGTGAATCGATCGTAACATTTACAATTGATGTAAGACTTACCACATCACAACCCTCGTAACCATAGCCGGCTTTGATCTCCACCGGTGTTGTACCACTGCGCATTTTATCTCTGTGAAGAGTCAATTGCAGATCACTTCCGGCAGCAAGTACCTGGTCAGATACGGCTACTCCGTTTACAAAAGCCTGATATACTATATCTGTTTGAGGATTAGCAATCGTAACGATCGGGTCGGTATCACAAACGCTGTTCGCTGTAATAGTCTTGGCAGCTTCTACTGCAGGCTTGCCGATTATGATCGTAAAGCGTGAACCTTTTGAAAGTACATCGCTCGTAATAGCAAAGCTATAGGTGAAGCCTTCTGTTAATTCTACCTGTGTGCCGAGGAATGCATCCTGCAGGTATACACTGCCTACGCCCCCGTCAATGCCTTTGAATTTCAGGGTATAATTTCCAACCGCCGCATTGTCGATGGAGAGCGGTATACTTCTCTGGCAAAACTCATTGGAGATCACGTTAATCGCAAGGGCTACACCATCGGTTGATTTAGACGAAAGGTTAAAGTATGTATTGGCTTGCTTGACCGCGTCTTCGCCCTTTGCGTATGCATTTGAACCGGATGCAACGGACTGGATATACGCCTGGTCATCCAGTGTACCATTCGTCATGGTGATCTCTATAGCCTGCGAAGCGCTGCTTGCCTGGCGATAGAATGATCCATCGGTAGTAAACTTGGCATTCTCGGTAATGGTAAGAGCAGGAGCGGCAGAAGTAGCCTGTACCCAGAACGATTGACCTGGTGCAATGATACCGTTCTCCAGGTTTCCGGTGGTACCGTTCCATACACGCCATCTATACTCTGTACCGAAGTTCTCGCGTACCGATACTATACTACTTACGTTCTGGAAGGTAGACCATTTTCCTCCGGTGTTGTTACCGGTCCATTGTATAGGAGCCGGGTAAGGATTGCCTAACAAATTCCATCCGTTATCCTGGCCAAGTGTACCACCTGTAAGGGTGAATACAAATGTACCTTGATATGCTGGGCCGGTCATTTCCCATGTAGTAGGGTTGGTGCCTTCACGAATAAACAGTGAATAACCTTTTCCTATTTTCAGGGTATCCTGGTTGGTGCTGTTGTTGGCAGGGAAGTTCAGCCATCCGCCTCCGGGTTCGTTATAGTCGAACATCGATGCCGCTGTACTATTTATACCGGTGCCGGTGCTTCTGCCGGTAAATTTACCTGTAACCGGTATATATTTCTGAATGTCGGCCACCTTCATGCCTTTGATCGGAGAAGCGATATAGCGGTATATTCTTCCTTCGCCATCCATATAGCGTTGGAAAACTATATCTCCGGTAATTTTCGCACCTGAAAGCAGCGGACCTATACGGGCTGTACCACTGGCGTTTGATACCAGGGTAAGATTACCGTTATAGGTATTCAATTCGCCTTTGCTGATCGTTACAAGGTCTGTCGCCTTAACCGAACTTAACAGGTTGAATTTACCTGTGCTGCTGGTAGACAGTGTAAGATTAGATATACTGTTGTACGTATCGCTGAAGATGATGTTGGACGATAGCGGTGATGTCGTATTGAGTGTAAGATTTCCACCATTCATCGCGATCGTTCCGGCTTCACCATTCGGGTTGATGGAAACATCTCCCACCAGAGATAAGTTATTGTTTCCAAGCTGGAGTAAAGCTCCGGTTTCCAAGATCAAACCACCACCGGCTGCATTACCTGCATTGATCGTTACCGGGTTGCTTGTGCCGTTGCTTATGGTGAGTGCATCACCAAAATCTACAGTGAGTTGATAGAGGCTTACATCCTGATTAGAAGGTATTGTTAACGTATGGCTCTTGGTGCCTTTGAATATAATCGAGTATAATTGATTGGTTGTAGGACTCTCTGCTCCCTGGAAGGTGAGGTTACCGTTTACTGCCAGCACTGACTTGTTCGGCTCACTGCCTTGCACAGCCACTTGATCGGCTACACTCAGATTTCCTTTTACACTTACAGAGCTAAGTGGTAAAGTTTTGGTAGTAGAAGCAGTGTTCAGGTTAAGATTACCATACGAACCATTGGGAACAGCGCCTGCCACATTGAAGTTAACGGTTGATGTAGCGGCCAGTATACCAAACGTTGGTATAGTAGCATTGTTCAGGTTGATGGTAGTGTTATCGTTCGCTTCCAATCGGCCGGTAAGCGCAGCATTCACATTCAGTGTAATACCCGATGCCTCGACTACTACTTTAGAACCTGTGCCTGAAACAGTCCACGCAGCATTGAGATCTACATTACCCGTTCTATTACGGATATAGAAATACTCGAATCCATTGGTAAAATTTGGCGGAGCAGTACCCGTACCGTTGGTGTTGGTTCCCCAGGTAGAAAGGTCTTGCAGGTTACCCGTTGCTTTTGAGTAATACGATATAGGGGTAGCGCCTGTGCGGAACAGTTTGGCGTTCGGTATAGTCTGCTTGGCAGGTGTTCCTGGCGGATCGTACGATACGGTGAGCGTAGGAGCAACCACACTGTTGGCATAGAAATATACTACCCGGATAGAGTGCTTACCGGTAGTAGTAATATTTACCGTTTTCGATTTTTCGGTAGCAGCAGATTTAGTGCCGTCATTATCTACTTGCAGAACACCATCTATATACAGGCGACTTCCATCATCTGATTTCGTATAGAATATATAGTTACCGGTAACATCGATCTGGATATAGCCATCGAAAGCAAAAACAAACTTGATGTTTCTGTTTCGGGGGGTAATATCAAAGTTACTTACAATGCCTTGCTTAACCGGTGTTTGTGTGGTGCTGAAGTATGTTGCCAGCGTAAAACTTGCCGGGACAGTAAGCGGCTCATAGTATGAATAGGTTAAACCGTTTTGAGGTGTTAAGGTTGTTACCTGTAGAGCTTCACCGGCAAAGTCAGAAAAATTACCGCGGGCATCTACAGCGCGCACGTTGATGAAGTAGGTTGTATTAGGAGCGAGGTTGCTGAATGTATAGGTGGTACCGGTTACAGTACTGCTCACAAGGTTGGAGCTTTCGTATACTTCATATTTTGCTACCTGGTCGTTATCTGTAGAGGCGTCCCATGAAATAGAGATCTGTGTATCGGTAATATTGGTCACCACCAGATTAGCCGGTGCACTCGGTTTGATAAGATCGTTCGGAAGTGTTACACTTCTTTCCGTACCAAATTTACCATCGCCATTGCCTACAACACGCACGCGATAAAAATACTTGGCCATCGGGCGAAGTCCTTTATCGGTATAGCTTGTAGAATTAGCCGGTACAGTTGCTACTAATTTATAGGGCTCGCTGGTATAGCCGTTGGCGTTGTTACGGTTTCTCCAGATCTCGAAGTATTCTTCATTGGTAGAATTATCCGTCCAGGCAATCTTTACCGATGTCTCCGATATAGTAGTAATAGCATTGGTCGCTACAGTAGGAGCCGTAGGCCCAACGTGCGGACTGAGATAATATACTGTTACCGGTGATGACAGGAGACTTTCGCAACCTGAGTTCTCTTTTACTTTTACAGCATAGACACCGGCTTCGTTGGTTGTTCCGGCAGTACCGGAGCTGTTCAGGAAGTAAGCAACTTTTGTGTTTGTAGTGGTAGTATCAAATGGAGTTCCGTTTTTATACCAGTAGTATTGCGGGAAGCCTTCAGGCGCTACAAGTTTCATAGTGTCGTTCTTGGCACCATTAAAGTCTATAGGAAGAAAGCGTGTACCGCTCGAGTTGGTAAGCGCAGGCGAGTATGTAGAGGAAGTTTTAGGTGTGATTTTCAATTGGTAAGACTCTGCCCATTTTCCATTTCTCCGCTGGAATTTAACAGTATATATACCGGTTTGATTCAAAGTATAGAAGCGGGTTGTAGCACCGGGTATATCTGCACCATTGTACGTCCATTGATAAGCCAGGAAACCATCGGAGAAACCCAGCTTGATCGATCCGTTGAGACAGAGCTCGGTTACACCGCCAAAAACAAAAATGTTCTTTTTATTCTGCGCGAGTATC
>NZ_DATCSD010000474.1:0-4051 GCF_036568665.1 Ohtaekwangia sp.
GGAATATGCCTGTCGCGCAGGGAATAGTGCTGTTGTAAGCAACGATCCGAACAGCCTGCAGGAATATGGCTTCTTTAAAAATAACAGCGGCAGTAAATATCACAAGGTAATGCAACTGAAGCCGAACGCTTTCGGGCTATACGATATGCTGGGCAATCTCACCGAATGGACGCTCGATCAATACAATGCTACAGCATACGAGCAGCTTGCCGATGGTGCGAAGAACCCATCTATACCACCGGCCAGTAAATATCCGCGTGTAGCACGCGGTGGCTCTTACCTGGATGAAGCCGAGGTTCTGCGTTGCACCAACCGTATACCATCAAGTGCCGAGTGGAACAAGCGCGATCCACAAATACCGAAAAGTCGCTGGTGGCTTACCGATGGTATGTATATGGGCTTCCGCATTGTGCGCCCTGTATCGCAGCCATCGAAGGAAGAAATTGAAAAATTCTATGCCTCGTATCTAAAATAAGTGACGAACGGTTCGGGGAAGTGTTCGTCTCAACTGTCTTATATAAGTATACGCTCACGTGAACAATTAAACCATCGCCTATGAAATCAAAAGACAATTCAACGATCAGTCGCAGAGATTTTGTAAAGAACTCTGCTATCGCAACGGGAGGCCTGATGGCCATGCCATTTATGTCTAATGCCGGATATTTTAATTCTGTAGATGATACGATCAAGGTGGCGCTGATCGGCTGCGGTGGCCGTGGCACAGGTGCTGCCATGCAGGCACTGCTCACCAAACAGAATGTGAAACTCGTAGCGATGGCCGATGCTTTCAGAGATCGCCTCGATGAATGCTATAATGCTCTGACCGATGAGAACTCGGAAGAAGGCAATGTAAAAGCAAAAGTTACCGTAACCGAAGATACCAAGTTTGTCGGTTTCGATGCCTATAAGAAAGCGATTCCGCTTGCCGATGTTGTTATACTCACAACTCCTCCCGGCTTCCGTCCTATACATTTTACAGAAGCTATAAAACAGAACAAGCATGTGTTTATGGAGAAGCCTGTTGCAACGGACCCGGCAGGTGTACAAAAAGTATTAGCGGCTGCTGCCGAAGCGAAAAGTAAAAAGCTGAATGTAGTGGTTGGGTTGCAACGTCATTATCAGAACTCGTACCGCGAACTATATAAGCGTTTGCAGGATGGTATGATCGGTGAGATCACTTCTGCACAGGCATGGTGGAACAATGATGGTGTATGGGTAAAAATGCGCCAGCCCGGACAAACTGAAATGGAATACCAGATGCGCAACTGGTATTATTTTAACTGGCTGTGTGGCGATCACATCAACGAGCAACATATTCACAACATTGATGTGGTAAACTGGTTTAAAGGAGGCTACCCTGTAAAGGCACAGGGCATGGGCGGCCGCCAGGTTCGCACCGGTAAAGAGTATGGCGAAATATTCGATCACCACTATGTAGAGTTTCAATATGCCGATGGCTCTATTCTCAACAGCCAGTGTCGTCATATAAAAGGCACGTATGCAAAAGTAGATGAGTACTTCGTAGGCACGAAGGGCACAATCAAATGCGGAGCCGGTGAAATTGCCAGCAAAGGCAAAGTGCTTTACAAGTATGATAAGAAAGGCGAGAACAATCCGTATCAGACTGAGCATGATGAGCTCTTTGCTGCCATTGCCAAAGGTGAATATAAATTTGCCGATGCCGAGAATGGAGCGAAGGCTACACTTACTTCCATTATGGGTCGTATGGCAACCTATACCGGTGAGGTGATGGAGTGGGACAAAGTGCTGAAATCAAATATCAGCATTATGCCAACCACATTTGCATGGGATGCCGAAACTCCAATTAAACCCGATGCCAATGGATTTTACCCGATAGCTGTGCCTGGTGTTACCAAATTTGCATTGTCTTAAAAAATCAAATATTGATACCGCTCTTCAAAAGCCAGCACATCGCTGGCTTTTGCTTTTTGCATCTTCCCTAAACTTTCAGAACTTTCGAGGAATTTTTAATTCGTATCGCTTGAAAATTGTTCAGACCATCCTCCTCACCTTATACAAAGTGTGGGTATTCCTGGTGTTCACGGTGTTTATGATCCTTTACCTGCCAGGCATTTTGATTCCCTTTCTGATGGGACAACGCTTTGGCAACATCGGGTATTTCTTTTTATGGCTCTGGTCGTGGACGTTCAGCATCCTCACGTTTATACGCTATGAGTTTTATGGCACCGAAAATTTCAAAAAAGGACAAGCCTATATATTTGTCAGCAACCATACTTCTTTCCTGGATATACCGGGTATACGCATGATTATTCCGGGGCAGTTCAGACCGCTCGCAAAAAAAGAGCTGCTCAAAATACCGGTGTTCGGCTGGATCGCAAAGGCTGCTACAATTATTGTTGATCGCTCCAGCCCGGAGAGTCGCAAGAAAAGTATTGATCGCCTTAAGCAGTTTCTCAAGCAAGGTATATCTATACTCATCTTTGCCGAAGGTACACAGAACCGCTCCAAAGAAGTGCTGCAGCCTTTTCATGACGGAGCATTTCGTATCGCGGTAGATACACAACAACCTATATTACCTATGGTAGTAGTGGGTGCTGGTCGCCTTATGCCTCCCAGCACGATTAATCTGCGCCCCGGCAAAATCAGAATTTATGTTGGCCAGCAAATTGAAACAGAAGGACTCACCAGTGCCGATATAGCCGCACTAAAGGAAAAGACCTTCGTGGCCATGAAGGAAATGATCACCAGCAATTCTTAACCACTTCCCTATAATATGAGCAAGACATTTACTTCCAAGCAATACTTCAGCCAGCTAACGCTGATATACTTCGCACAGGCCGCGCTGATGCTGATCTTTACCGCTGTGGTTTTTATGCTGGTATATCTTGGTAAAATTACCGTAAACATTGGCGATGATGCACGAATATATACCTATATACTCGCAGGGGTTGTAGTGGTCTGCTTTTCGGCAGCGCACTTTCTATACGACTACATGCTCGCACGCATCGACAAGACATGGCCTTTAACAAGCAAGATGCCTAAATATATAGGTGTATTACTGGTTCGCTCCGCCTGTATGGAGCTTCCCGGTTTTGCAGCGGCCATTGTTTTCTTTTTGAATGGCAATTTTTACCTGCTGCTGATACCCGTGTTGGTAGCCGTAGTATTCATCTTTATTCGCCCTACAAAAGCTTCAATTGTTGAGGATCTGCAACTGTCTCCGGAAGAGCGCTCGATGATTGAAAATCCGGATGCAGTTATTGCAGAGGGGAAGTGATATAGTATAAATTGAATTATTGGTATTGGTGAAGAACACCAATAATGGCAAGAGGAACACCGACAATCGCGGTGGAACTCCTGTAAAGGCTCGGGTATAAAAAAGCAAATCCGGAAAAAGGCCGTATGACAGGTGCCTTCTCCGGATCACTTCGATTGGAGCGAATAATGTGCGTGAATGTGTCTGAGCGGTGCGAGTGTGCTGATTCTAACCCAAAAGTCTTTACATTTTTATTCCTACAGTACAATTCACTGAACGACCGTCAGAAGACCATACGCCTGGTCCCGGGTAGAATGATGGTCGCTTGGTGAAATACTGTTTATTGGTTACGTTGTTAACATTCAGTCGTACCATCAACTGGCGCGATATACGCACCGATGTATTAATATCCAGCAGTCCATATGATGGTACAAGCCCTACTGCACCCGATTTACTCGGTGTCACTGTATTCAATGCATCTGCATAACTCTCGCCTGTATAACTATACAATATCGAAAGGCTTGCAATTCTATAGCGTATAGTAGCACCGTTGCGGGTAATTACATCGGGCACGCTTTCAATAGCATTACCCGATACATCTATATTTTCACCGGTATTGTTGCCGGAGCGTACATGTGCATTGGTATATCTGCCATGAAAGAATGCTGTTGACGTAAAGAAGGTAAGACCGGCATGGTCGTTAAAGTTGAGTGTATACTCGGCAAATATTTCAGCACCGCGTGTAACAGAGTTACCAATGTTGGTGCGGTATATATAGGTTGTTCCGGTAGAAGCATCTCGCTGCTCCAGCGA
>NZ_DATCSD010000475.1:0-5071 GCF_036568665.1 Ohtaekwangia sp.
ACGTCCGGAACGGTTTGTTACTGTAGCCGATAAAGATGGCTTGCGCATGACAGGCCAATTGAACAATGGTACGGATGGTAAAGGCATGCTCTATGTCGCCAGAGTAAAAGCACAACTGAAAGGTGGCGAGCAGCATGTGGATAATAATGAGCTGGTGATTAACCAGGCCAGTGAAGTGATCCTCTATATATCTGCCGCCACTGATTTTAAAGATGCGGCCTTTGCAGATCGCGTGAATACTATATTAAATAAAGCGCAGCAGCGCTCTTATGCAGAGCAGAAGAAAATACATATAGCACAATACCAGAAAATGTTCGAGCGTGTAACGCTCAACCTTGGTGGGAATAATCATGCAGAGGATATAGTCACGGATAAACGCCTGGAAAAATTCTATAGCGATCCATCGTCCGACAATGGTATGGCGGTGCTATTCTATCAGTTTGGTCGATACCTTACCATCTGCAGTACGCGTGTTGGTTTACTGCCGCCTAATCTGCAAGGCTTGTGGGCGAATCAGGTACAAACTCCGTGGAATGGTGATTACCATCTCGATGTAAATGTACAGATGAATCACTGGCCGGTAGAAGTATCAAACCTTTCTGAATTGAATTTACCCTTGGCCGAACTAGTGCGTAACATGGTGCCGCATGGCGAGCGCACAGCGAAAGCATACTATCATGCGGATGGTTGGGTAGCGCACGTTATCACCAATATATGGGGCTATACCGAGCCGGGCGAGGATGCTTCGTGGGGAGCAACCAATGCGGGCTCCGGTTGGTTGTGTAATAATTTGTGGGAGCACTATGCATTTACCCACGACAAGGTATATCTGCAAAGTATATATCCGATATTAAAAGGCTCCGCACAGTTCTATAGCAGTGTGTTGATGGAAGACCCGAAGACAGGCTGGCTTGTTACAGCACCTTCTGTATCTCCGGAGAACTGGTTCTATTTACCCAATGGTAAAGCAGCCGGTATATGTATGGGGCCAACGATCGATCACCAGATCACACGAGAGTTGTTTATGAATGTAATTGCAGCATCCGAGCAATTGAATATAGATGAACCGTTTCGCGCTGCACTGAAAGATAAACTTGCCAAACTGCCACCTCCCGGAAGAGTAGCATCAGACGGACGATTGATGGAGTGGCTTGAAGAATATAAAGAAGCAGATGCGAAACATCGGCACGTTTCACATTTATACGGACTATATCCTGCACCGTTGATTACACCGGAAGCAACGCCCGCACTAGCAGACGCTTGTCGTAAAACATTAGAGGTGCGCGGTGATGATAGTCCCGGCTGGTCGAAGGCCTATAAAGTATTATTCTGGGCACGACTCAAAGATGGTAATCGTGCCTATTCCCTGTTACATGAATTACTGAAACCGGTTACGGATACCAATATCAACTACGGTGCGGGTGGCGGTATATATAGCAACATGCTATCGGCCGGACCACCGTTTCAGATCGATGGTAATTTCGGTGGTGCAGCAGGAGTTGCCGAAATGTTGATACAAAGTCATGCGGGTTTTATAGAGTTATTGCCGGCATTGCCCGATGCATGGAAATCATCCGGAGAGGTAAAAGGACTACGGGCCCGTGGAAATTATACCGTGGATATACAATGGAAAGACGGCCGCGTTACCAGGTACAGAATCACTTCTGCTGATCCGCGCAAGGTAAGCGTAAAAGTAAATGGTGTGTTATCAGATATTCTGGCAGACAAGATATGAGTACGATGCAGGATATATATCAGGGCGTTTCGCAAAAGGTTTGGGGAACCCACCGGGGAAAAGCTATACTGCTGTTCCGTTTAACGAATCGCCACGGAGCTTATATAGAGTTGATGAATTATGGAGCTACGCTGGTTTCGGTTGTTGTGCCCGATAAGCAGGGAATTCAGAAGAATGTTATTCTCGGGTATCCATCGCTGGAAGGGTATATACACGATCCGTGCTATATCGGTTCTACCATCGGGCGATTTGCCAACCGTATAGGTGGTGCGCAATTCAACCTGGATGGCAAGCTATATAGCCTGGAGAAAAACGATAACGCCCATACAAACCATGGGGGACTAAATGGCTTTAACAGCCGTGTGTTTGATTATAGTGTGCAAGATTATGCTGTATCGTTCAACCTATACAGCAGCGATGGAGAAGGAGGCTACCCCGGAAATCTACAGTTTAGTGTAACCTATACCTGGAACGACCGTCAGGAATTACATATACAGTATAAAGCAGTTTCGGATAAGAAGACCGTGATGAATTTCACAAACCACGCGTACTTTAATTTAACGGGCGAGAGTAAAGACATATTCGGGCATAACCTTACGATTCAGGCTTCGAAAGTATTGGAGAGTCGTGCGGATTATATTCCTACAGGTGCTATCATTCCCGCCAACGAAAAATCTTTTTATAATCATGCTGTCAAAAGCCGCGTAGAAACCATACAGGGAAAAGTATCCGGACTGAATACCTACTATATATTTGATGAAGCAAGCCGCAAGGCCGATGATATAGTAGGCACGCTACACAGTGCGGAGTCAGGTATAAAACTGGACATTGCTACATCGTATCCCGGGGTTCAATTATATACCGGTGATTATCTGCAAAGTATATATCCGAATAATCATGCCACAACGCACAAGCCTTTTGATGGGCTTTGCCTCGAGTGTCAGTATTATCCGGATAGTCCGAATCATGAGCATTTCCCTTCTACCGTCCGGGAAGCAGGGCGGGTGTACAACGAATATATAGTATATAAATTCAGTACACTGGTATCGTGATGAGAGAAAATAAAGTATCCTGTAAGAGTATGTTTAAGACTAGAAAACAAATTCAGTAATATGAAATTTTATACACAGTTGAGAGGATGGGGTGTGGGATTTTTCATCCTGTTAGGATTAAGTAAGGCCTATGCCCAGTATTCGGTTACTTCACCGGATAGCGGACTAAAGATCAAGGTAGATGTTTCTACCAGCGTGCAGTATTCGGTTGAGCACAACGGTACGGCTATTGTCAGCCCGTCTGCTATATCATTGTCGTTAAGCACCGGTCTAGTGCTGGGTAAAAATGGTACTGTTGCCAGCACCAGCACGCGCAGTGTAAATCAAACGATTACCCGTCTCTATGGAAAAAGTGCCACGTTGCAGGATAACTTCAACGAGCTTACGATCAACTTTACGCAAAATTATTCGCTGATCGTTCGCGCCTATAACGAAGGTGTAGCCTATCGTTTCCAAACAGCGTTGGGCGGAACACTCAATGTAGTTTCTGAAGAAGCGAACTTTAACTTTGCAGCCACTACCAGCATTATCTTTCCGGAAGCAGATCAGGCAATGCAGTCGTGGGAGCGATCGTATGTGAACTATGCATCTATAGCCAGTATCAATGCCGGTACATTTTCGATTACGCCTACCATGTTCACCTTTGCGTCCGGTACCCGTGCCGTTGTAGCGGAGTCAGACCTGTTCGATTATCCGGGTATGTATTTGCAGCCAAGCGGAACCACCAATGGTATGCAGGGTAAGTGGGCGCAGTATCCCAAAACGGTTTCCAACCCGACTGATATATATTCTTACCACCGTGTATTGACGCGGGAGAATTTTCTTGCCACTACATCCGGAACACGTGATTATCCGTGGCGTGTTGTTATTGTTTCAGACGATGATAAAGACCTGCTGGCAAACGAACTCATCTATAAACTGGCCAAGCCTTCCGTGCTGACCAACACGTCCTATATCAAGCCCGGTCGCTCCGCGTGGGAGTGGTGGCACGATGCTATACTGGATACAAACAAAATTCCTTCCGGCCTGAATCATCTCGGTTTCGATTTGTATAAATACTATATCGATTTTGCCGCACAGTATAAAATCGAGTATATCACGATGGATGCCGGCTGGAGCGATACCTATGCAGCACAGGTTTGCCAGTATGCAGCTTCTAAAAATGTGAAAGTATTTGCGTGGGATTTTATCAATTTGCCTATAGAGAATCCGAATCGTCTTGCTCAATTAAAAGCGCTGGGTATTGCCGGTGTGAAAGTTGACTTGATCGAACGTGATGACCAGGTTGCTATCAACTGGTTTCAGCAACTTGCCCAGGCATGTGCCGATCAGCAAATGATGATCATCTTTCACGGCTGTGGTAAACCTACAGGACTGGAACGCACGTATCCCAATATACTTAACTTCGAAGCGGTGCGCGGTGCAGAAAACGACAAGTGGGATTTCTCTGCGAACCCAACCTATCATTTGCAGTTTCCTTTCATTCGCATGTTAGCCGGACCGTTGGATTATACTCCTGGTTCATTGCGCAATGTGCATCGCTCACAATTTAATTATACTCCCACAGGTGTTCCCATGTCGATGGGTACACGCACACATGAATTGGCAATGTATGTAATATTCGATCAGCCACTCGGATACTTGTGCGATTCACCTACGCAATATCAAAGCAATCCGGATATGATGAATTTTCTTTCGGTAGTACCAACCACATGGGATCAAACCGTTCCACTCGATGCGAAAGTGGAAGACTATGCCGTGATGGCCAAGCAAACCGGAAACGACTGGTTTGTAGGTGCTATGACCAGCGAGGATGCACGAGATATTGAGGTTGATTTTTCATTCCTGCCGTCAGGTATTGATAAAGTAGCAGAGATCTGGCGCGATAACGAATCGACAGAAGCCAACGCGAAGGCCTATACGCGCGAAGTGATCACGGTAAACAGCGCGTCAAAATTAAATTTTCACCTGGCATCAGAAGGAGGGTTAGTCATGCACATACAGGATGCTATTACCGGCACGATCCGCGATGAAGGAAATTCACACATATCAGTATATCAAAGTCTCGATCAGACAAAAGTAACGGTGCAGGCAGGCGAAGCGATTCGCTCTATCTCTATAATCGATCTCTCAGGAAAACTATGTTACCAGGAAACTGTGGAAGGACGCCAGTCGTTGCGTAACATTGATGTTGCTTCCTTCCCGAAAGGTGTATATATTGTAAAGGTGAATACGGCATCACACCAATACTCATCCAAGATTATTCGCTAAGGCAAAATAGCTG
>NZ_DATCSD010000476.1:0-3644 GCF_036568665.1 Ohtaekwangia sp.
CCGTTCAGGAATTGCTGCATCCGATTTTACAGGAAGCCGATATACGTTTAATCATTAAACGCGAAGATCTTAACCATCCCTTCATCTCCGGAAACAAATGGTGGAAGCTTCGCTACAATCTGGAAGAAGCAAAACGCACCAATCAAAAGACTCTGCTGACTTTCGGAGGTGCATTTTCCAACCATATATATGCAACTGCTGCTGCAGCACGCGAAGCCGGATTTAAGAGTATAGGAATTATCCGTGGTGAAGAAGTACTCCCTTTTAACCCTACACTTCGTTTCGCCAGTGAATGTGGCATGAAGCTATATTTCGTTTCACGAGAGGAGTATAGAAAGAAGAACGAAACATCTTTCGTAGAGAAACTTCATAATGAGTCAGGTGAATTTTACCTTATACCCGAAGGCGGATCAAATGCATTGGCCGTAAAGGGATGTGTTGAATTTGCGCAGAGTATATCTTCTCTTTCATTTGATTATTTATGTTTGGCTGCCGGCACAGGAGGAACACTTGCAGGAATAATAGCAGGAACAAATCAAGCGAAACAGATTATAGGTGTAAGTGCACTGAAAGGTAATTTTCTCGAAGCAGAAGTAGAAAAGCTGCTAAGAGAATATGAAGCAGCCAACGAAGTTTTTATTCGTAACAACAATTGGAAAATACTCCATAACTATCACCACGGGGGCTATGCTAAAGTAACAAGTGAACTCATGGCGTTTATTGCTGAAATGAAACGTATATATAGTATGCCGCTGGATCCGATATATACCGGTAAAGTATTATGGGCCATACTGGAAGAGGCAAAGCGTGGAGCTTTTAAAAAAGGGTCAACTATATTAATGATACACTCCGGTGGTTTGCAGGGAGCAAGTACCTACGAAAGTCTGTATGGCTGATTCCAGTCCACAATTTGCCAGGACTATATCAGCATCATAATCGCTGCAATCAGTGTCATGCCAATAATAAACCAACGGTATAGTCGTTCGGGTATATTACGTACAATAACTATCCCTAAAAATGCTCCAACAGCAATCAGCGGTATAGCAATCAGGTCTAGCATAAATGTATTCCACGATATAGTGTGCCAGGCAAAAACATGGAACGGCACTTTAAACCAGTTCATAACCATAAAGAACCACGCAGTTGTACCTATAAATGTATTCTTGGGTAGGCGCATCGAGAGAAAATATACCGCCATTACAGAACCGGCAAGATTGCCAACCATAGAAGAGAATCCTCCGGTGGTTCCGGTAAGTGAGGCAAACCATTTATTATCCGGTATATTTTCTTTGTGGCGACCACGCTCGAGCCACAGCATAATAATAACGCTGGCAACGATAATCAGAGCCATGATCATTTTGAAAACCACATCATCGATCATTCCTCCTACAATGGTTCCGAGTATAGTACCCACTACAGCCCATGGAAAAAGTTTTTTAAGATGAGACCACGATGCATGGCGATGATAATACCAAACTCCCATCACATCCGCTATACACAGCAATGGTAACATTACTCCGCTGGAGAGTTGCCCTCCAAAAACAGAAGCAAGCAGCGGAACAGAGATCATGCCGGTGCCATGCACACCAGTCTTCGACATACCCACGAAAATCGCTACCAATAAAAAGATCAGCAGATCGCCTGTTGTAAACTGAAAGGAGAAAAGTGTTATCAAGCTATAGATCAATTTTTATAACGTTTGACTGAAAAGGTTATTCAGTTCAAAATCAATCTTACTTACAATGGCAGCAAAGTCTTCTACCTGTGCAACAAAATCGAGATTGTTTACATCAATCACCAATAGCTTTCCAAGCCTATAGTTACTGATCCATTGCTCGTAGTGCTCGTTGAGATTCTTTAAATAGTCTATACGAATAGCATATTCATAATCACGGCCACGCTTCTCGATTTGCCTTACAAGCTTGGGTATATCTGCTTTCAGGTAAATGAGCAGATCAGGTGGTTGCACAAAGGTGATCATCGAATGAAATGTATCCAGGTAACATTGAAAATCGCGCTCCGACATAAAACCACTCTTCTGAAGATTAGCAGCAAAGATATAGGCATCCTCATAAATAGTTCTGTCCTGAACAGTAGCCTTATCGTTGGTTGCCCTGATCTTGTTTACCTGTTTGAAGCGGCTGTTCAGAAAATACATCTGCACATGAAACGCCCAGCGATTCATATCACCATAAAAATCGCGGAGATAGGGATTATCATCGACCGATTCCAGCAGCGCCTGCCATCCATAATGTTTAGAAAGCTTTTGCGCGAGTGTAGTTTTTCCGGAGCCGATGTTTCCGCAGATGGCAATGTGTTGGGGCAGCACGATTCTTTTATTTTTTGCCTGCGAAGGTAGTGCAAAAATACCGCTGGCTGCAAACCCGCTGCCGCGAGAAGAAAGTTATTCCCGATATAGCCGGATTGTGATCATCTTATTGTGAAATATGTATTTTAGATTATCGATAAATCCTCTTATGATAAAATACTTTGTTGCTGTATTTCTATGTTCCGCGTCATGCTTTGCACAGTCGTATGCTATTAAAGCCGATCGCGTATTTGATGGCGAACAAATGCATACCAACTGGATTGTAATAGTTGAAGGCGATAAGATTGCTGCTGCAGGCGATGCAACTGCTATACATATTCCACCACAAGCAAAAGTGCTTGAGCTTAAAGGCAGCACATTATTGCCTGGGTTGATCGAAGGACATTCACATCTCTTCCTTCATCCCTACAACGAAACATCGTGGGATGAACAGGTATTAAAAGAATCGGATGCTGTGCGTACCGTGAGGGCTACTGTACATGCCCGTAAAACCCTGCTTGCCGGGTTTACCACTGTACGCGACTTAGGCTCGGAAGGTGCCGGATATGCTGATGTTGGATTGAAGCAAGCTATTAATCAAGGAATCATTCCTGGTCCGCGAATGCTCGTGGCTGGTCGCGCGATTGTTGCCACCGGCAGTTATGGCCCGAAAGGTTTTGATACTGACTTCGCTGTGATGCTGGGCGCTGAGGCAGCCGATGGTCAGGATCTTATTCGTGTAGTGCGCGATCAGATTGGTAAAGGCGCAGATGTAATAAAGTTCTACGCAGACTATAGATGGGGACTGAGCGATGAAGCACGAGCTACTTTTTCCATTGAAGAAATGAAGCTCATTGTAGAAACAGCAAAGAGCAGTGGTAGGCCAACCGTTGCACATGCATCAACAGCCGAAGGCATGAGACGCGCTATACTTGCCGGTGTAGAAACAATCGAACATGGTGATGGTGGTACACCCGAAGTTTTTAAGCTGATGAAAGAAAAAGGTGTTGCGCTTTGCCCAACTATAGCGGCAGGAGAATCGGTAAGTATATATAAAGGCTGGAAAAAAGATATAGATAATGCCCCGGCACGTGTAGCACTGAAGCATATAACCTTCCGGGAAGCACTCAAGGCAGGCGTAACGATTTGTGTAGGAGGTGATGTAGGTGTATTTACCCATGGCAACAACGTACTCGAGTTAGAGCTCATGGCCGAATACGGTATGAACACATTAGATATACTTCGATCAGCTACCAGTATAAATGCAAAAGTATTTCACCAGGATGCATTGATCGGAAAAGTATATCCCGGATTAAAGGCTGACTTGATTGCAGTG
>NZ_DATCSD010000477.1:0-4219 GCF_036568665.1 Ohtaekwangia sp.
GGATTGTGGAATCAACAACATACTTTATATCGGACAGTATATAATTTCTTCAAGAAGAAGGAACAGGAGTTTTTGTCTAAAGCAGATGCTGTTGTTGTACTCACCGAAGCTGCCCGACAGGTTTTGCTATCGTGGGGTACAGAAGATAAAGTTACGGTTATACCTTGCTGTGTTGATCTTCAACTCTTCGATCCTGCGAGAATTACACAAGAGCAACGATCAACGTTGCGGACAAAGTTAGGTATAGCACAAAATGATTATACCGTGCTATACCTGGGCTCGATCGGCACATGGTATCTATGGGATGAGATGGTCGCTTTCTTTGAAAGAATAAAGGCCGGGAAGCCCGGTGCCAAATTTTTAGTATTAACTCCGGATGGCAGTCAGGTAAAGCCGAACAAGGATTTTGTGGTGTTAAGTGCCCCACGCGAAGAAGTGCCTCTATATATAGCAGCATCAGACGTGTCTGTGTGTTTTATAAAACCATCGTTCTCCAAGAAGGGATCGAGTGCTACCAAGATGGCCGAAGTGCTGGCTATGGGAGTGCCGGTGGTAGCAAATACAGGTTGGGGCGATGTTGAATTTTTCCGTGAACGGATGTCCAACTTTTTTGTAATCAACGACATACATGAATTGCCAGAGGTTGGTAAATATACCTCTGGGCCTCAGGACAAGTTCTTTTATACTACATTCTCATTAACGAGTGGTATAGACCGTTATAAGCGGATTTACAGTGCATTATTAAATTAATTTATTAACATCCGTTAGCCATATAATTCTATTTTTCCCTTATTTTTGGCCAAATTTTATTTGGAAAACGAACCCTCATCAATTATGAAGAGTAACATTAAGCTAGACGCCACAGACCGAAAGATCCTCGAAATCCTCCAGAAAAATTCTAACATAACCAACGCACAGTTGGCCAAGGAGATAGGCCTTTCACCAGCCCCTACGTTGGAGCGTGTTAACAAACTTGAAACTTCCGGAGTAATCCGCAGCTATCATGCAGTGATTGATCCTGCCAGTGTTGGTTTGGGGGTAAGTACATTTGTTATGGCATCACTGAAAGGTCACAACAAAGAGAACATCAACAAATTTATCACGGCTATCAAGAGTGTAGATGAGGTTGTGGAATGTCATCACATTACTGGTTCGGGCGACTTTATCCTGAAGATCGTTTGTGCCGACATCGCTGCATACCAGCAACTCATGCTCGATAAAGTTTCTAACATCGAAGTAGTAGATAGTTTGCAGTCGATGGTGATCCTGTCAACTTTCAAAGACAGCAAGTCGCTGCCGATCCCTGGATAATTTTCCGAAAGGATCATTGCGTTTTAGTTTAATGTCTGATACCCATTTGTCATGACTGCGGAAAAAAGTTTGATACTCGATGCCGACCAGGTGAAGCAAAAGATCAGAAGGATGGCCTTCGAGATTTATGAACACAACTTCAAAGAGAAGAACATCGTCATAGCAGGTATTGACGGACAAGGTTATGTGCTGGCGAAATTACTGGCTAAACAAGTGGAGAGTATATCTCCCATTGAAGTAAAGCTTGTCAAGATAAACCTCGATAAACTTGCTCCGCAGGAAAGTGAGATCACACTGGATTGTGATGTAAAAGATATCCGTAAAAAAACTATTGTATTAGTAGACGATGTGCTGCATACCGGCCGCACATTTACCTATGGCATGAAGCCATTCTTGAATACAGAAGTAAAAAAGATCGATACCGCAGTGCTCATCAACCGCGGACATACACTTTTCCCGATCTACTCGCTGTATACCGGTTATGAGCTTTCTACTACTATTAAAGATCATGTAGAGGTAAAGCTTAATAAAGATGAGATGGCCGTTTATCTCCATTAGCATTCGCTAAAATATCTTTGGTCATGTCATTTCAAATGTATTCGTAAATTCGCCCGAAATATATACCACCATGTCTGTTCACAAGCAAGATGTTAAGCGTATCACAACGCATCAGTTACAGGAGATGAAGAACCGTGGCGAGAAGATCGCGATGCTCACAGCATACGACTATAGCATGGCGAAACTCATTGATGGTGCCGGTATAGATGTAGTATTGGTGGGCGACTCAGCATCGAATGTAATGGCGGGTCACGAAACTACATTGCCCATTACACTTGATCAGATGATATACCACGCTGCTTCGGTGGTGCGTGCCGTAAAACGCGCGCTGGTAATTGTTGATCTTCCATTCGGTACATACCAGGGAAGTTCAGGTGAAGCGCTCCGCTCTTCCATTCGTATAATGAAAGAAGCGGGAGCACATGCCGTGAAGCTGGAAGGTGGAAGCGAAGTAAAAGATTCTGTTGAACGTATACTCAGTGCCGGTATACCCGTAATGGGCCACCTCGGTCTCACGCCACAGTCGATCTATAAATTTGGAACATACTCTGTTCGCGCGAAAGAAGAAGCAGAAGCAAAAAAACTTATTGAAGACGCACAGCTTCTTGAGCAATGCGGATGCTTCGGTATAGTATTGGAAAAGATACCGGCAGCACTCGCCAAGAAAGTAGCAGAGTCTGTTCACATTCCCATCATTGGTATAGGAGCAGGTCCTGATGTAGACGGACAAGTTCTGGTAATGCAAGACATGCTCGGCATCACACAAGAATTTAAACCACGCTTCCTCAGACGCTACGCAGACCTCAACAGCATTGTAACCGAAGCCGTAAACAAATACGTCTCCGATGTGAAAGCCAAAGACTTTCCGAACCAGGAAGAGAAATACTGAATAAACGCTGAAAGCGAAAAGTAGAAAGCTGAAAGTTACCTCTGGTCTTTTGGATTTCTCTGCATTATTCTGCGGAATCTGTGGGAGATAATTTTTTCAGTATTTGTGGGAAATAGTTTTCTTCAGACTTTCCGTCTCCCCAACTTTCTTACCCTTAGTATTTATCTGCGTTCATTTGCGAGATCTGCGGGAAACTAAGATTATTTCCCCTCAGCCTTCGCCATTTCCCAACCAATTATACTCTTCTTCTTGGCAGAACTCCATCTATACTCTCCCAGTATACCATCCTTGCGTATAACACGATGGCAGGGAATAAGGTACGCTATATGATTCGAACCCACCGCTGAGCCTACCGCCTGCATTGCCTGCGGATTTTGAATCTGCAAAGCTATATCCTGATACGTGAGTACATTTCCACTCGGAATTCTCAGCAACGCTTCCCACACCTTCACCTGAAAATTAGTGCCCTTCACAAACAAGTGAAGCTTCTGCGAAGAAGTATGACCCGAGAATATCTTCTCTACAAATGCCTGCGTCAATGTGCGATCTTCATGGAATACAGAATTATTCCAGTGCATCTTCATTGCTTCGACTTCCGCGCGGGGATCCTGGTCGTTCTGTAGAAATGACAGCCAGCAAATGCCTCGCTCGGTAACACCGATCAGGCACATACCAAAGGGTGTTTCGTGAAAGCCGTACTCTACGCGTATACCCGCACCGTGTTGTTTATACTCTTGTGGTGTTACAGCTTCAAGTGTAGTAAAGAGATCATATACTCTTGATTGACTCGAGAGCCCTGCTGCCTCTGCCGCTTCTACCAGGTTTTTAGATTCCTGTAATTTACTCTTCAGATAATCGATTGTGAGATATTGAAGAAATCGCTTCGGACTTATACCCGCCCACTCGGTAAACATGCGTTGAAAGTGGAAGGGGCTCACGTGAATTTTCTCGGCTACTTCTTCAAGATCAGGCTGTCGCTGAAAGTTATCTTCCAGGTAGCGTATAGCCTGCTCGATACGTTGATAGTTGATCTGGTTTTCGGATGTTGCCAATGCTGTAAAGTTAGTTACTGGCTGCCGGATACTAAATGCTGTGTTCATAATCTTTGTTGTTGTTTTGTGAAGCAAAGCTCGTTTCACTATCCTCGTTTCTCAACCTGCTTCTTGCTTAGTTTCCATTGTTGGTAAGCATCGGGCATGCAGTGTCCGCAAGGACGAAAACCAGCCTGTATAGCTTCAACCTCATGATGAAAGAATACTCGATTTTCTTTTTTCATTCGCTTGCCTGAGCGACAGCTGAGCTTACCATAAATCTTCAACACTATATTTCCTCCGAATGTAATTTCTCTTTGGAGTATCTTGCTCCGTAATACTTCATTCGTAAGGTATATATGCCGCATCATTGTGCATCATGAAAAATAATACCGAGTGCTTGCCGTTTGCCGGAGCGAACTTCGCTCAC
>NZ_DATCSD010000478.1:0-7563 GCF_036568665.1 Ohtaekwangia sp.
GTCTGCAGAAGCAACTACCGGAATGCTTACATACTTGATGTCGCGTGTAGCATCGGTCTTATACTTCTCTTTGTTTTTGTTATAGTACGCTTCGTAATCTGCATCGGTAACTTTTGCAGATGAATCACTAATGGCATAGTAAGGAACGTAGAGATATTTTACTTCTGCAACATCGGATGCGAGGTGGTATTCACGCTCAGCCTCTGCTTTGGTTACATAAGAAGTTTTGATGAGCAGGTTTTCATATTTGATACGCTCACGACCTGGCTTCAGATCTTGTTCAAAGGCACTCCAGCGAACTCGAGGCTCTGAGCCCTCAGGCATTGTTTTGAGCTGATTCATATATGCCACTACTTTACTGACATCGAATTGCCCGGTCTGTGGATCGGTGAATGCATTTCTTATTCCTTGATCAATGTTTTTACCTTTGATCATATCTACAACTTCATCTTCCGTAACTTCCACTCCGGCATCTTTGATTTGTGGTTGTATAGCATGGCGGGCAATCAGCATGTCCCAAGCCTGCTGGCGGATTGAAGGCATATCGCGTTCGCCTGGTTCACGACCTGTATTCAGGTACCAGTTGGCTTCACGCTCGCGAATAACAGTCTGATATTCTTCGTAGGAAATTTCTTTACCTCCGATTTCACCCACTGTATTGCGGCCCCAGTTTAAGATGTTTGATTTTCCGCTAAAGATATCACCCAGAATGAATGCAGTGATCGCAACAAATACGAAGACCACCACCCAGGTGCCCATCTTGTTGCGCAATGTTCCAATAAATGCCATAAGTAATTTTTAAAGAGCCGCAAATTTAACCCGTTCTCTGTATTAGAAAAACATCTTCTTAAAAAAGAAAAACGATCCGAGCACACTGAAAAACAGAATTTTAAGGCCTCATCTGCCCGATGGTGCAATCGTTCGTTGTGCAAGGGATTTTTTTAGCCTATTTGCTTTTTTTCTTCCGCAGGTTCAGGGCGAAAAATAATATCAGTGTGAGCATAAAGGCCCAGTACGATTGGCCAAATCCCAACACCATAAATTGATGGATGCCAATAATGAGGAATGCTACGGCCAGCGATAAAAGAATAATGTCGGGAAGTTTCATGCAAAAGCATCAGGCAGAGCCTGAGGGTGTTATCTGAAAATAAAAATGTTAAATAAGTTTTGCCAGTGTGCTGATATAGCGCTCGGGTACATCTCCGCGTATAGCCGCCTGGTAATCATTATAGCTGCAAGGTACTATACTGTTGCGTGAATAGCGCTCGCGTCCGTTGGGATACGGAACTTCCATCCACCACTTTTCACTCAATTTACTTTTATAGAAGGTAATGATCTCGGGCTCCACCGGCATCGACACGGAATATTTCAGGAAGTCGTTGCTACGGAAGTTCTGCTCGTTCTTTCGGTGGTAATATCCTTCAATAAAATACCAGATCATTGTGGCCACGACCGATGCTGTCTTCTTGTGTTCATCATCAAACAGCGGATTATACTCATAGAACCCGAGTGAGCTAAGTTTTTCGTTCAGTCCTGCATACCAGCATATCTGGCAGGCTTCCTCACCGGTTAATCCGAAAGGCTGTGCATTGGCATTGCCGGGAGCATCAGAAGAGCGTATAGCCGTAACATCGAACGAGAGCAAGTCCGCATTACGTATAGTAGGTTCCATCTCCTGCATGTTGGTGCGCATCTGCCCGATACGGAAAGCCTCAAAGTATAATTTTTCGAGTATAGATACCGACATCGGATCGATGAGATAGCTTTGATAGGCCAGGTGTGTATAGCTGAAAAGATAGTTGGGCTCGTGCAGCAGCATACGGTGTATATGCTGATTACTCGCGCCCTGTTCTTTATCTTCCAGGTCGAGGTAAGCATCTACATTCAGAAAGCTTACCAGTTTCTCCATAGTTTCATAGCTGCAGTACTGACCATAGTCTAGATCATGCGAGCCTCCTATAATGAGTGGCAATACATTGCTCTCTAACAGCATGCGACATATTTCGCTGATGCGCACATAAGTTTCTTCCAGGTCGTGGCCCGGCTTGAGGTTGCCCAGGTCTACAATACGATAGGCGCCCGTTCCTTTTTTCAGATTATATAGTTTCTTCCGAATCTCATCGGGAGCCGAAGCAGTGCCCGTATTACGAATCGAGCCGCGTTCTTCGCTCACCCCCAGTATAGCAATGTGTGCACCTTTATAGTCGGGCATCTTATCGCCAAATACGCTGATGTTTTTAAACACGCTGGAGGATGACGTGATGTTGCTATACAACGACTCGTCTACGGGAGAGAAGAAAATGGTAAGATCCATGGCTATATAAAAAACTTCGTGAAGATAAATATTCATCCCATAGAGTCTACCGATTCGGCAAGAAGATCGTTAGCCGGAGATTTATTCCCGCTATAGTCGGTAAATCATTCGAAAAACTGGACAATCCTATATCAGGTTCAGCACTTCAACCCCGAAAACCGGCAGTCTGCCTTTCAGAACGTGGCTTCCTTCCGGCAGAGTTGTTCTAAATGTATTTTAATGGTATATATTTGTTTGACTGTGAGACAATTAATGCCTACTCTTAAACTCCCGCTTAAATATAGTCTTGATCTCAAGATTATAGGTGTGGCATTGCTTTACTATCTGTTTGCTCGCCTCGGATATTTTTTAGCTTTTGAGCACAGCACTGCTTTACCAGCCTGGCCTCCTTCGGGTATAGCTTTCGCATTGGTAATTCTATTGGGGCGATCGGTATGGCCCGGTATAACTATTGGCTCGCTGGTAGCGAACATTATGGCCTACTGGAATAACCCGGAACTCGGCCCGCAGACCATTATTACGATTAGCAGTGTTATAGCGGTGGGCAACACAATAGAAGCTGTAGCCGGCAATTACCTGGTAAAAGTCTGGATACACGATGCATATCCTTTCAAACACGCCCGTAATACATTTCGATTTCTTTTTACAGCGCTGTTCATGTGCCTGGCCGGTGCCGGTATAGGTACGTCCAGTTTATATTTTAATACTGTTATACCACCCGAGCAAGTATACGAGACGTTGTTCTCGTGGTGGATTGGCAACGTAGTGGGTATACTGTTATTTACGCCTTTTATACTCTCCATTGTACGCAAGGTGAAAGTAACGCTATCGCCAGCGCGCATTATAGAAGTGGGTATATATTTCATGAGTATACTGGGTATATATCTCCTGTTGCGGGTTGATTATTTAACGCTTACCATGCAACGCGCACTTCCCTTACTGGCGCTTCCGTTTTTATTGTGGCTGGCATTCAGGTTTGAGCTTATCGTTGCCATTGCGGGCGTATTGATTGTATCGCTCATATCAATATACTTTACGGTAAACGGCACCGGACCATTTGTTCTGGTGGGAGAGGAAAATTCCATGCTGTTGCTACAGATCTTTATCGGTGTAATCAGTATATCTACTATTATACTTTCGGCTACAGTAAAGGAGAGACTGGAAGTGCAGCATCAATTACAGCAATTCAATGAGAATCTTGAAGGAATGGTATTGGAGCGCACCAAGGCATTGAACGATGAGATAGGAACGCGAAAAATTGCCGAAGAGAAATTACAACGCACCAATCAGGAGCTGAGTAAACGCAATACGGAGCTTGATAATTTTGTATATAGTGTATCGCACGATCTGCGTGCTCCTATAGCTTCGGTGTTAGGACTGATCAATCTGGCGCGCATGGATAAGGATCTTGCCATGAAAGATATGTATCTGGAGATGATCAATAAAAGTGCTTTGCAGCAAGATCATTTCATCAAGGAGATATTGGATCAATCGCGTAACTCGCGCCTCGAAGTAAAACGCGAAGAGATATTATTTGAGCCACTGATCGAAGAAACATTCAATCAATTGAAGTTTGCTACCAGCACTGGTAAATCTGTAGAGCGGATTATTCGTATTGAACAGGACGAACCTTTCTTCTCCGATCGCTGGCGTTTGAAAGTTATACTCAACAACATTATCTCGAATGCCATTCGCTACAGGAACGGAAAAGACCCGGTGATAAAAGTAAATGTAAACATCAGCCAGCACCTGGCGAAGCTTGCTATTGAAGATAACGGCAAGGGTATAGAGAAAGAGCATCTGCCGAATGTATATAAAATGTTTTACCGCGCTACCGATGATGGTGCCGGCTCCGGCCTCGGACTATATATAGTAAAAGAAGCCATCGACAAGCTCAATGGCAATATCAATATCGAATCAGAAGTAGGAAGAGGAACAACCGTGCAGCTGGAAATTCCGGAGATCGTTTAGCCGACAGCAACTTCTATAAAGTCGCCTTCCTGGAAATAACGCGCAGCAATATCCTGTAGCTGGTCAGCCTTTACACCATCAATCGTATCGATCAATCGCTGATAGTAATTCTTCGGAAGATTGAACATGAACATGTTCTTGATCTTATCGGCATGCGCAAAAGGTGTAGTGATCTCTGCCTGCAGGCTTCCTATAAAATGATTTCGGGCTATCTCCAGTTCTTCTGCATCGATGGGCTCGGTGCGCAGTCGCTTGAGTTCCTTGCGTATTTCATCAAAAGTAAGATCGAGGTTTTCGTTGTTCACATCCGCGCCTACTACAACATAGCTGTCGTGTTGTAATGTGTGGATAGAAGAATATATACCATACGAAAGACCTTTGTCTTCACGAATATTTTTCATCAGGCGCGAGCCAAAGTAACCTCCGAAGATATGATTGAGGAAAAGCATCGCTGCGTAGTCGGGATGCGATCGCGCAATAGCTTTTTTTCCCATACGTATAGACGACTGAACGCTCCCTTCCTTCCCCACGCGTTCGTGCAGTGCGCTTACCCCGGGCGTTGTAATGTTCTTCTGCGCACTTGCCAGGAATGGAAGGGAAGAGAACTCGTCAATAATATTTTGTTTGCTGGCAGCATCAATCTTGCCGGAAACTATTACTGTAAAATCTTTTCCAAAAGATATATAGTGCTCCAGTAGTTGATCGCGCGTTAATGCCTGCACTTCTTCAGCTTCCAGTTCCTTTCCGTAAGGATGATCTTCTCCGAATAATTTTTTGCGAAAAAGTTTAGATGCCTGAAAGCTAGTCTTCTCTTGGTTCACGCGCAGGTTTTGCAGATATATACTTTTGAGCTGCGCTATTTCTTTTTCAGGAAATATAGAGTCTTGCAACAACTCGCGGAATGCTGCAAGGGTTGGGCGAAGATTTTTTGTAAGCGTATAGAGCGAAATGGAAACAGCATCAAGTCCCGGACTTATTTCAAAGTGTGCACCATATTGATCGAACAATTGCGCGATCTCAAAGCTGCTCTTTTGTGATGTTCCTTTTGAGAGCAGTTGTGATGAAAAATAAGAAGCTCCCCATACTCGCTCCAGCCATCTGCCGGCTTTCAGTAATAACTCTACACGAATAACAGATTGCGTTCCGCCGGAAATAAAAAAAGCACGTGCACCATTTTGCAGTGTCAGTTCTTCCGGAAGTATTAATTGAAAGTCGGTGCTCCTGGTAAAATCAGGAGCCGTTGTACGGTTAAGCATCAGCAGAATTAATCAGTAACAGATTCGTCTTTGTCTTGTTGCGTTTCTTCAATGTGCAACAGCAATGTGAAGCGAATGGTCTCAGCAAGCGGGTGTTCCCGTTTGTTGGTAGGCACCAGGTACGCAATGTCAAAACCAAAACGATTTTTACGGAAGCCAGTTCCGATCGTCATATACTTGCGATTGCCTTTTGTTTTGGCTTCGTTAAAGTAGCCCAGGCGTGCAGCGAAGAGTTTGTTATACCAATACTCTACACCTACCGAAGTCATAATTTCTTTGATCTCTTCTTTGAAACCACCCGGTGCATCGGAGAAGGAACCGAACATACCACTTAATATAGATTTGTTGCGATCATCTTTACCGGCAATGATAACACCCGGATTGTTCGGGTCATATATAGGCGGTGTAGGCACCAGCAGCTTGTTGAAATCAACCATAAACGTAAGCGTGTTGTACGGATCGAGCTCCGTAGTATAGGCTGTTCCTAAACGCAGGTTCGTAGGAAGAAAATCTTTATTCTGTGTGTCGGTATAGGAGATCTTAGTACCGATGTTCGAGATGTTTGCACCGATAGAGAGTGTAGCATTGCGTGCACTCTGAATAGGCTTGGTATAGTATACACCTAAATCTACTGCAGCACCGCTGGCAGCTTTTGCATCGATCTGGGTAAATGCACCGGTAAGGTTAGAGTGTATATAGCGCACCGTTCCACCAATACTTAAATTCTCTGACAGCATACGGGAGTATGTGAAGTCGAGCGCAAACTCGCGTGGGTTAAATTCACCGATCACATCACCCGGGTTTGGACCTGTATTGAAGGTGATATCGCCCAGATCAAAATATTTGATAGAGGCAGCTATAGCTTGTTCGCGGTTGATCTTGTAGAAGCCGGAAAAATATCCAACCCACATATCATTTACAATTTTGCCGAGCCACGGAGTATAGGAAAGTGTTCCACCGTATTTTTTGTCGATGAAGGCGAGCTTACCGGCATTCCAGTAGGCAGAGTTTGCATCCGGAGATGTTGCAACGCCGGCATCGCCAAGGCCTGCGTGGCGTGCATCTGGTGTAATGGCCAGGAAAGGAACGGCTGTTGTTATGGCATTATCTTGTCCGATCAATTCATCCGGGTTAGTAACCTGCGAGAATCCGAATTGAAATGAAGTGGCCACAAAAATGATGGCAAGTACTACTCTAAAATTCATTAACGTATTTTTCAAGCGTTGTAAAGATAATTAATTAGCAACAATAAGCTTTGTAAGCCGCTCATTTTTAGAGCCGTTGGTTAAGGAACGAACTGCCACGCGTGCCAAGTATAATCCCAGCACAAGTTTTTTCCCGGGGTCTGTTGTTCCATCAAATTTAAGCAAATCCACACGGTAAGGGCTTTCTGTTATGGTGAAGGTATAATTTTTTAACTGCTGACCGGTTATTGAATATATAAATAATTCTGCTTCCAGATCATCGCCAGGACGATTATGCGTAAAATATAGTGTTGTTTCTCCCTGAAACGGATTGGGATAGTTGGCAAAGGTTTCGATTTTAAGATCATTACCATCTGTTACAATAAAATTGATGGTAGCCTGCGCAGGATTGTTATAGGTATCCCACGCCTTTACTGTAATTGTATGTTTACCCGGTGAAAGTCCCGTCAGGGGGAAATTTACCCAGCCCTTTGTAAAATCATCTGCATCTGCTTCATAATAATCGCTCAGTATATATACCTCACTATCATTATCGAGTACAGCTACAAGCGTATTTCCTATACCATATCCGGAAACATTAATACCGCTTGCATCCTGCAGTCGCGCTACCAATGTAGTGTTAGGGCTTACAATGCCACCATTAATAAATGTTGTATCACCCATATAAAGTGCAATGGTCGGTGAGGCATTATCACTTGCCGGATTTTTTTCGCTGCCTCCGATTTTAAAGTTTGATGTTGTTCCAGCAGCATCCAATGATTGTGCAGAGTCAGCAGCATATACACTTAGTTTACCGGGTGCTATTTCGTAAGCCATA
>NZ_DATCSD010000479.1:0-6394 GCF_036568665.1 Ohtaekwangia sp.
TCGATCTTGCGATCTTCCAGTTCACCATTGCGTATCTTATCACGAAAGTGATTGCGTGTGCGTTCATTCAACTCTACATCGCTGGAAGGTATATCGGTTGATGATACATTATCCTGCGGCATATTGAAACCGGCTGAACGCGGAGTTGATTGCTGCGGACGAAGGGGTGGTATCAACGCATCGAGTATAACATCTTCTACCGCCTGCGCTGCTTTTTCTTTTACTTCTTCTTTCTTGCGCGCCTTTACCATGTTAACCGATTGCTCTACCAGGTCGCGTACCATACTTTCTACATCGCGCCCTACATATCCTACCTCGGTAAATTTAGATGCTTCAACTTTTACAAAAGGTGCATCGGCAAGTTTCGCCAATCTCCGGGCGATCTCTGTTTTTCCTACACCTGTTGCTCCGATCATCAGGATGTTGTTCGGCACAATCTCTCCCTGTATATCCGACTTCGTATTCATTCTGCGCCAGCGGTTACGCAAGGCTATTGCTACATTGCGTTTTGCTTCCTGCTGACCAATAATATATTTATCGAGCTCCTCAACGATTTGTTTCGGTGTCAAATATTTTGCGTCCATCATAATTATCTTCTCCTCAACATACTGTTTATATTCGATGACAGTGTAAGTCCATAGCCAGCCTTGCCGGCTACATAACCACTTCTGCTAAAAACAAATTCAAATGAGCGGATGCGTGCTGAAAATCCCAGCGACAGCCCCGCGCCTCCTCCGGCTGCATCGAGTTTCAATTCCTGGTGTACCCGGTAATTATAGCCGGCCAGTATATTCACATTCCGGTGGAGCAGCACTTCCACGCCAAAGTTAAAACGCCTTAATACCTTATCCAACGTTCCGGGTTTATCCTGTCCGGAAGAGGCATTATAGTATGTAACATCTTTTCGTGCCAGGTTATAGGCAGTAACTGAAAATCGAAGCGGCATGTGTTCCGGTTTGAATGAAGCCCCCAGTTGTACATCGAAAGGAAGTTCGGTGCTGCTGGTCTCGGAATACTCCGAAAAAACTATTCCCAGATTCTTTACCGTAAGCCCTATGCGAAGATCTTTCTCAGGATGTATAAATACCCCCCCCAGATCGAGCATGGCTGCACTCGCACGATAGCCCGCTATATTCGAGAAAACCATTTTTACATTGGCTCCGAATCTGAAATGTGCTATCTGGTGACTCTTGCCAATAACCAGTGCTGTTTCCCCGGATTTGTATGTGCCTATATCATTACCACTGGCATCGTACCCTTGAATAGTGCCATAGCCTATATGTTGTATACCAAACGCGAGTGTACCAATGCTGTTAAACTTATGCGCGTAAGAAAAAGTAGATTGCCCTACGTCGGCTACATAGAATTGATAGGTTGCCGAAGCAAAACCTGCCAGTGAATCTGACACCAGTGATGGATTACTGAAAAAGAAATTCAGATCACGATCGGTTAATGAAGTGTTTACACCACCCAGTGCAGCGAGCCGCGCGTTGTTCGCGACATTCAGAAAATCAAAAGACTTCTGGCCACCCACCTGTGCAAAGCACGGGGTTGCCAGAAGTATCCATATTGCCGGTAATAAACGCTTCAACGAGTTCTGTGTTTACCCTGCAATATCGTAAAACATGCGAGTTATTTATAAACCAGTTGTTACTTCAACTGTTATGAAATCGCCTCAGGCATTTACCGGTTTCTGATCCGAGAATATAAACTTCATCGGCTCTTTCACCTTCTCCTTCATCAGCGCCACTTTCAATACTTCATCCACTGAATCTACATAGTGGAAGACGAGTCCTTTGATATAGTGTTTCTCGATCTCTTCGATGTCGCGTCTGTTGCGCGAGCTGAGTACCAGTTCTTTTATACCACTGCGTTTGGCCGCGAGAATTTTTTCTTTTATACCTCCTACCGGCAATACTTTACCACGCAGTGTGATCTCGCCTGTCATGGCCAGCTTTGCTTTCACTTTGCGTTGGGTAAAGATCGATGCCAGGGAAGTAAACATCGTGATACCTGCTGACGGACCATCTTTGGGAACAGCACCAGCCGGCACGTGAATGTGCAGATCGTATTGCTGGAACAACCGATGATCGATCTCCAATGCTTCTGCATTTGACTTGAGATATGACAATGCCGCCATCGCAGATTCTTTCATCACATCGCCTAATTGTCCGGAGATCACCAGTGCTCCTTTACCACGACTGAGGCTCGACTCAACAAAGAGTATCTCTCCTCCTACCTGTGTCCAGGCAAGTCCGGTAACAACACCTGCTATATCATTGCCCTGGTATAGTTCTTCGTCAAATATTTCTGCACCCAGTACTTTACGAACCGATTCTTCCGAGATTACTTTATCGAACTCTTCTTCCATCGCTATAGATTTAGCAATGTTGCGCACAAGTGTTCCAATCTTGCGCTCTAAATTTCTCACACCCGATTCGCGGGTATAGCTGTTGATCGTTTTGATCACGGCATCTTTCGAGAATTTTACATCGGAAGTTTTCAGGCCGTGTTCTTTCAGTTGTTTCGGTATCAGGTGCTTGATCGCGATTTCAACTTTTTCTTCTAAAGTATATCCTGTTACCTCGATGATCTCCATACGATCGCGCAAGGCCGGATGTATAGTATCCAGCGAGTTGGCTGTAGCTATAAACAGTACTTTAGAAAGATCGTATTCTACTTCGAGGTAATTATCACCAAAGGCATTGTTCTGCTCAGGATCAAGTACTTCGAGTAACGCGGAAGAAGGATCGCCACGAAAGTCTGATTTTACTTTATCGATCTCATCCAGTATAAATACCGGGTTGGATGACTGCGACTTTTTAATGTTCTGCAATACCTTGCCCGGCATAGCACCAACATACGTTTTACGATGGCCGCGTATCTCGGCTTCATCATGCACACCGCCCAACGACATGCGTACGTATTTACGCTGCAACGCTTTGGCTATTGAACGACCGAGTGATGTTTTACCAACACCGGGAGGACCATAGAGACAAAGTATAGGGCCTTTCATATCCTGTTTCAGTTTTAACACTGCGAGATATTCCAGTATACGCGTCTTTACTTTCTCTAATCCGAAGTGATCCTGATCGAGAATTTTCCGTGCACGCTTCAGATCAAAATCATCTATAGTATAATCTTCCCACGGTAAATCCAGCATGAACTCTACATAGTTCATTGCTACCGGGTATTCGGCAGCCATCGGATTTATACGCAGCAGTTTATCCAGCTCTTTGTTGAAATGTTCTGCTGCCTGCTTCGACCATTTTTTAGTCTCGGCACGCTTACGGAATTTTTCAACTTCTTTATCAGGACCGTCATATCCCAATTCATCCTGCAACACTTTTATCTGCTGGCGCAAAAAGTAATCGCGCTGCTGCTGATCTATATCGGTATGTACTTTCTTCTGGATCTCGTGTTTGATCTCCAGCATCTGTATATCCTTCAGCATGTGCTGCAGCAGTAACGTACCGCGATCGGTAATGCTTTTCGTTTCGAGTATCTTTTGCTTATCGCCAACTTCTGCATTGAGGTTGGAAGAAAGAAAATGTACCAGGAACGACATACTGGAAATATTATCCAATGCTACTTGTGCTTCCTGTGGTAACTCAGGATTCAGCTTCAGTATTTTGGAAGCAGCATCTTTCAACGACTGCACAAGTGCCTTCGCTTCTTTACCATTCACATTGAGTGTAGGCTCCGGTTGCAGTTCTATACGCGCAGTAAGAAATGGCTCCTCCTGTATAAACTCGCGTATAGCGAAACGATTTTTACCTTGTATAATGATGGTTGTATTTCCATCCGGAAGTACCAGCATCTTGATGATCTTGGCGACTGTACCCGTGCGGTATAGATCATCGATAGTCGGTTCTTCTGCCTGTGAATTTTTCTGGGCTATAACACCAATGATGCGATTGCCCTGGTAAGCTTTCTTTACAAGCTTGATTGATTTTTGTCTTCCTACAGTGATAGGAATAACAACACCCGGAAAAAGTACCGTATTTTTGATGGGCAGAATAGAAAGCTCTTCGGGTAAATCTTCGGGCTTGAGATCAGAGTCCTGTTCAGGGTTAATCAGTTGAATAAGATCATCTGAATCTTCCTGAACGAGTTGTATGGGTAATGCTTTGAACATGTCTTTTAGTAAAATGCCAAACTGACACGCACTTCGTATCAGCGTTGGTTGTTGATCAGGCTCGCCTAAAGGACAATAGTAATGCCAAGAGAGTTGTAAAAGAAGTAAAATTGTGTCAACTTTAACGAGTTGCGTAAATTTTTTACCAAACAAAGGTTCAGTGAAAACCTACTTTTTAATCTTGATAACAGCTTTTTGGCTGTTGGTTTACGTTCCGCTCCTGGCTCAAAAGCCCAAACAGAAATTCAAAAAGGGCGGGATCGTGCAGCTTCATGATAGCCTGACAAGCTACAGCCAATCTGACATTTTTGAATTTCCCAACGTGAACAAGGTATCGTACTATAAAGATGCTGCTAAACTGGGAAGAATAAAAGCACTTGCTGCAACAGGTGATTATGAACAGCAATACACCGAGCTGAAAGCGTATGTAAAAAATTTCGGCATCGAGAATTTTTCGCACGACATTCAACTACTCTGGGATTTTGCCAAGCTCTCGGAAAAGATGGGACCTCCCGGTGAAGCTGTGCTGCTATACAAACTTGTACTGAAACACTACAAGCAAAACATTGACGAAAAACAAGTGCAGCGTGAGTACGATACACTTACTAAAAAGGAAAAAGATTTATACGTTCCGCTCAAGCAATATTATGAACTGGTAGCCTTCCGAAAGGAGATCGATACACTTCGCCCCCCGCAAGGCGTGTTACTCAACATGGGTTATGGTGTAAACTCGGAGAAGGAAGATTACGGGCCTACCATTGGCAACGTTGATAATGTTTTACTGTTTACATCCAAGCGAAACTCGAAAGTTGATCCGCTTAACAAAACTTATAATGAAGATCTCTTTTATACTATAAAACAACCACAGGATACAGTGTGGGGATTTGCTGAAGATTTCAAAACGATCAACACGCGCTATAACGAAGGCTCTGCCAGTTTGAGTAAAGATGGCAAGCACTTATTCTTTGCACGATGCAACTCACCTGAGTGCTATGGCAACTGCGATATATTTGTATCAGACCTTCGACCTGACAGTACATGGGGAACTCCGCGTAACCTCGGTCCTAACATCAATACTCCTTCATGGGATTCCCAACCTTCTCTCTCCCACTCGGGCGACACACTATATTTCTCTTCCGATCGCATTGGCGGCTTTGGCCTTACTGATATATACTTCTCGGTAAAAGATGCAAAAGGGGTGTGGCAGAAGGCACAGAATGTAGGCCCCATCATTAACACACGTGCGTTTGAAGTAAGCCCGTTCTATCATCACAAATTCAATGTACTATATTTCAGTTCTAACGGACAACCCCTCAACTTTGGTGACTTCGATATCTATAAATCGTATCGCTATGGCAAAGTGTGGGGCGAACCTAAAAATATAGGACCACTGGTAAATGGAGCGGGCAGTGAATATTACTTCACGATCGATTCTGAATCCAATCGTTTATACTACGCGCACTCCGCAGAAGACGATAGGAAGAATCTCGATCTATACTCTTTCCCGGTGCCGATGGAGGCACAACCGGAAGCGATTGCTAACCTGAAAGGTAAACTGATAAACTCCGAAACAAAGAAACCGTTCCATGGTATAGTATCGGTCATAGATCTGGACAAAGGTGTTGAAGTAGCGCCTAAATTTTTGCGTGAAGATGGTTCGTTTGATTTCCGTTTGATCAATAAACGAAATTACCTGCTCATCATTCAGGGCGATGACTTCTTCCGTATTGAGGAGATATTCTATATGGATGGCGACCGCGAGATGAACCTGGAAACGGAACCGATCGAAAGCAAAATCGCATTTAAGTCGCTCGAGTTTGAGAATGGCAAAGCAGATATACTTACTTCGATGCACGAGGATTTAAATAAGCTCGCGAACTTCATGATCGATCATCCGAAGCTTTCATTGAGTATATCCGGACATACGGATTTACAGGGAAACGAAATTTCAAATCTTAAACTTTCGCAGGCACGTGCGGATGCTATCAAGGCATATTTAGTATATCAGTATAAAATTGATACGAAGCGTATTGAGGCACACGGGTATGGAAGCTCCAAACCTATTGTAGAAGAAAAGACGGAGGAGGATCGCGGGTTGAACAGACGCGTGGAGTTCGAGATTCATAAAACGGAAGAGTAATTTTATTTCCCGCAGATTAAATGCAGAAATATTCCCCACAGAATTCACGGAACTACACAGATAAATGCAATCACTTTGGATTTTTCTTTGTGTAGCTTCGGGTAACAGGATTTCCG
>NZ_DATCSD010000480.1:0-18621 GCF_036568665.1 Ohtaekwangia sp.
TTTCGAGATATCGGTGCGATACGCCTGTATAGCCGGTATAACAGCACAGATTAACCCTAATAACAAACTTCCGCCCAAAATTATCCATTCCTGCGGATAGAAAACAAAACCATTTATACCAGCCTTTTGTGTTTCTTCCACTAGGCCAGATAACAGTACCAACACACCATGTCCCATTGTCAATCCGAGTATACTTCCAAACCATGTAAGTATACCTCCTTCCAGTAAGATAGAAACAAAAAGTTTGGTGCGCGATGCGCCCATCGATCGCATAATGGCCAGATCGTATCTGCGCTCTTTTAACGAATTATAGAGTGCTATAAAAATACTCAGACCTGATATAACGATGAGTACATACGCAAACCCCATGAGTATCTCTACACCTACACCCATGATCGAAAACAATCGCGCAGTTTCAAATGCCGGTGATGCTGCCTGCAAACTGCTTTGCGAATTTACCATGCGCGGCAACTGAATAGCGCCCATAGGCGAACGATACTGCAGCAACATGGAAGTAATTTCTTTTACCGAATCGCCTTTCGCTACCGATGGTACGAGCGGTGAGGGTATAAATGCAGGATCAACAACGGCGGCTTCATGCTCTTCGTGTGCTGCATGCTCCTCCCCTTCTTCATGTTCTTCGTGCATCTCCCATACACTTTCTATGTTGGTAAGAATGAGGTTATCCAATACACTGTTGGTTCGTTTCATAATGCCGCGCACTATATACTGATGATCGTTGTGCGTGTGGCCACCATCGGTAAGGCCGTGGGCGCTGGCAAATTTATCGCCTGTCTTTAATGACGTGAGTGCCGCTACATTGGCTCCGATGGTTACATCCAGTGTCTTGCTCCACCACTCGCCCTGTTCCAGTTCGGCATGATATAGCTCGGCATAGTCGTGAGATGTTCCAATAATTCTGTACGACTGATAACTATCTCCCAATGCTAATGGTATAGCTCTTTTTACCAGGCGATGTTTAGCAAAGCGTTCGGCTTCTTTGAGCTTTATATTGCCTGTAGGGAAATCGATGTGAAATATATTGCAAAGTATAAGTTGCAGCGGACTTCCCTTGGCACCTACTACCAGATCTATACCGCGTGCATTCTCGGTGATCTTTTGTTCAAGCTGTTTGTTGAACAGCAATAGTATAGTAATAACAGCAATGCCTAACGACAACAACATAATGTTAATAGCCGTGTTGAGTGGTCTTGCTTTAAGGTAATTCCAAACGAGTGTGAAGATCGACATGGGCTGAAGAATCGTGATCAGAAAATATTTTAGTTGCCAGACGTTAGCCGTACCTGTTTTGATATTTTATCTTTCAATCGCTGATCGTGCGTAGCCACCAGCAATGTTGATTGATGCTGACTGGCAACATCCATAAGCAGGTGAATTACCCGATCGCAGTTTTTGTCGTCTAACGCAGACGTTGGTTCATCGGCAAAAATAATAGAAGGTTTATTCAACACAGCGCGCGCAATGGCTACACGTTGTGCCTGGCCGTGGCTCAGTTGTGTTACCCTGCTTTTTCTTTTCTCCGATAAACCTAAACCCGTAAGTACTTCTGTAATTCTATCGTTGCTGATTTTTACTCCGGCCAGGTAGGGCGCCATCATCAGATTTTTTTCAACGGTTAATGCAGAGATCAGATGATTGCGCTGAAAGATGAAACCAATGCGTTGTCCTCGAAAGCGATCCAACGAAGTTTCCGATAATTGTGCGAGCTCTGTTTCGTTGATCTGCAAAGAACCGCTATAGTGGCGAAGCAAACCACCCAATAAATGCAGCAGTGTTGTTTTACCACTCCCCGACTCGCCCAGCAACAGGCAATGCTCGCCTGTGGCTACCGTAAAGTCGGGAAACCGGATGGTGTTACCGGCAGTATATTGAAATGAAAGATTCTGAACCGAGATCATAGTATACAGATTGTGCGTTCAATTTAGGCGCGATGTTGAAAATAAAAAACCTTCCTGTGATCAACGGAAGGTTATGTTTTATGGAATCGTTATTTATCTCCGGTCTTTCTCTTTGCTGCCCGCATATAATTCATATTCCAACAGGCGGCAATCGAGTTTGGCATTATGAAACTCGATTCTGCGACTCGCTCTTAGTCCTATTTTTTTTGCCAGATCAAGATTACCGGTAAAGATATAGCCGGTATATCCTTTACATTTTTGTTTCAGAAAATCTCCGATGCGTGCATAGGTTTCTTCCAGTTTCTGCACCTCACCTAATCGCTCGCCATACTCCGGGTTGAAATATACCACACCACTTTTTCCTTCGGGTATCTCGGTCAATGCAAAATCGCATTTTCCAAACTGAATGAATTTCTCTACGCCCGCTACACCGGCATTGATCTTCGAAATGTTAACAGCATCTTCACTAATATCGGTCGCTGTTACCAGCAGATCCGGTATCTCTTTGATCTGATCGTGCAACATGCGCAATTCTTTCTCATATACCGCAGCATCGTAATTCTTCACATGCATAAAAGCATAGTTGGTGCGATATAGCCCCGGGCGTCTGTTCGTAGCAATCATTACCGCTTCTATTGCCATGGTACCTGAGCCACACATCGGGTTGATGAATGGCGACTGACGATCCCATTTGGTAGCCAATACGTTTGCCGATGCCAGTGCTTCGAGCATAGGCGCTTTACCCGGAATTTTACGATAGCCATGCTTCGCTAATGTTTCGCCTGATGTATCGATAAATATTTCGGCACGATCATCCTTCCAGTATAAATGAATTACGGCACCAGTCATATCAGGGCCGGAGTTGGGTCGCGCGCTTGTTTCTCTCCGCAGGCGATCAACAATAGCGTCCTTTACTTTTACGTTGGCAAACAATTCGTTGTTGATGGTGAACTGATCAACTGTACTGGTAACGGATAGGTAACAATCGTTGGCCAGAATGTTTTCCCACGGAATATTTATCAGCGCCCGGTATAATTCTTCCGGATGCGTGGCATGAAAAGATTTGATCGAGTAATGTACCTGGCTTGCGCAGCGCAGGTTCAGGTTCAGACGAATGCAGTCTGTTACCGTTCCTTCCAGCTCTACACCCGTCTGAAAAGTTCGTTCTGTTGAGAAGCCCAGCTCGTGTACTTCCTGTTCGAGATAAGGTGCCAGCCGCTTATTGCAAGTAATGATGATGCGGCTGCGTTCAGTAAAAATATTCATGATGCAAAGATGCTCGAATAATTTTCATCAGCATTATTGTATATACCTGATTTCCTTCAGATCATATACCTGCACAGCACCATCAGCGTGTTGCACCTGCAGTTTTCCGCTATCGTCCAGACCGGTTATTGTTCCGGAGAACGATTGCTCCTGTGCTTCAAAAAGATGTTGCTCTCCCCGCCAGTATAAAACATTCAGATAATCTTCGCGGAGTTTTGCTTGTTGATTTTGCCGGAGCTGTATATACCGGGCTTCTGTTTTCTGCAAGAGTATTTCCAATTCATCGGCTAATGTATAGCGGTTGCCGGTTACCCGGTATAGCGATGTAGCGGTGCTTATACCAAACTGTTCCTGGTTTATATTTATACCGATGCCGGCTATAGAATTGGAAAACCTGTTACCTTGCACCTGATTCTCGATTAAAATACCACAAACTTTTTTACCGGCAATCATTATATCGTTCGGCCATTTGATACGAACGTCTGCAATCTTTTTTGTTAGCAGATAATCGTGAACGGCCAGCGCGATTACGATGTTGAGAAAGAATTGATCGCGTAGTAAAAGAAATGCGGGCTTCAATACCAGCGAAAAAGTAAAGTTGGTTCCGGGAGCAGCTTCCCACGAATTTCCACGTTGTCCGCGACCAGCAGTTTGATTATTGGTAATTACTAGAGTACCTTCCGGTGTGGAGGGCTGCTGGCATAGTTGCAGAGCAAGCGTGTTAGTGGAATGACATTCCGGCACAAAAACAAGGTTCTGCCCTATGAAAAGGGTATTGGCAGGGATTTTATACAAGGTATTTTGATTAATTTTGAGGGTTAATCTAAAAACGAATATAGTTTAATGGCAAAAAAAAGGAAGGGAGCCAATTCAGAAAAGCTGAGTGAAGTGATTGTAAAGGGCATGCAAGAGAAAAAAGCATCGGATATCGTTGTGATGGATCTTCGAAAAGTTAAAAATGCTGTGGCCGACTTCTTTGTAGTTTGCTCTGGTAACTCCGATAAACAACTGGATGCAATTGCCGATTCCATCGATGCAGAAGTATTTAAAGCACTAAAAGAAAATCCCTGGCATGTTGAAGGAAAAAACAATAAAGAGTGGATGCTACTCGACTATACTGATGTAGTCGCTCATGTTTTCAGAAAAGACCGCCGGGAGTTTTATGCACTGGAACGTCTCTGGGGTGATGCCGACATCACTGAAATCGAAGGGGACTGAACTAAATACTTTTTAACTCGTTAATGTTTTGATATTTTTAAATTGATTCAATAATTCGAAATGGCAGACAAGAAAGAAAATAATAAGCCGCTATTACCCACCAAACCACCGAAGGGTAATTACCAGATCTGGGTAATTATCGCAACGATAGCTGTGATCTTTGGTGTGATGTACTTCCAATCTGCGAATAGTCTGAAAGAAGTTGACTATGATGAATTCAAGCAGATGGTGAAAAGCGGAGATGTACGGAAGGTAACTTTAGTACAGAATCAAAAATTTGTAGAAATCACGCTTACACAAAGTGCTCTGCAAAATGCTAAATACAAACAAGATATAACATCAGGACCACTCGGTGGCAGCAACTCCGGTCCACACTATATTTTACGCGTAGTAGATGCCGGTAACTTTGATCAGGAGTTCCGTTCTTTTAAAGACAAACTTCCTGACGGACAAAAGCCAGACTATAAATCGGAAGATCGCGGTGATTATGTAAGCCAGTTGTTCCAATGGGGACTTCTGTTCCTGTTGCTGTTCGGGTTCTGGATGCTGATGCGCAGAATGACGGGTGGCGGTGGTCCTGGCGGACAGATATTCAACATCGGTAAATCGAAAGCGGCATTGTTTGATGCCGAGAACAAAGTAAAGATTACATTCGACAATGTAGCCGGCTTAGATGAAGCCAAAGAAGAAGTAAAAGAGATTGTAGACTTCCTGAAAAATCCTGGAAAGTTTACCAAGCTCGGAGGTAAAATTCCCAAAGGTGCATTGCTGGTTGGCCCTCCCGGAACCGGTAAAACATTGCTTGCAAAAGCAGTGGCCGGTGAAGCAGGTGTTCCCTTCTTCTCTTTATCAGGTTCTGATTTCGTAGAGATGTTTGTGGGTGTAGGTGCTGCACGTGTACGCGACCTTTTCAAACAGGCAAAAGAAAAAGCTCCTTGTATAGTATTCATCGATGAGATTGATGCAATCGGCCGCTCACGTGGTCGCGGACAATTACCCGGTGCAAATGATGAGCGCGAAAATACGTTGAACTCATTGCTCGTAGAGATGGACGGTTTCGCTACAGATTCCGGAGTAATTATACTTGCAGCAACAAACCGTCCGGATGTATTAGACTCTGCATTGCTCCGTCCGGGTCGTTTCGATCGCCAGATCAGTATCGATAAACCAGATATTGTAGGTCGTGAAGCTATATTTAAAGTACACTTGAAGCCTATCAAACTGGATTCGACTGTAGATGCTAAAAAACTTTCAGCTCAAACACCAGGCTTTGCCGGAGCAGAGATTGCCAACGTATGTAACGAAGCTGCTCTTATCGCTGCACGCAGAGATAAGAAGGCTGTAGATATGCAAGACTTCCAGGATGCGATTGATCGTGTGATTGGTGGCCTTGAAAAGAAAAACAAAATTATATCTCCGGAAGAAAAGAAGATCGTTGCTTTTCACGAAGCAGGTCACGCAGTAGCAGGCTGGTTCCTGGAACATGCTGATCCGTTGGTGAAAGTAAGTATCGTACCGCGCGGTGTAGCAGCATTAGGCTACGCACAATATTTACCGAAAGAGCAGTTCCTTTATCAAACAGAACAAATGCTGGATGAGATGTGCATGGCTTTCGGTGGACGTGCCGCTGAAGATATAGTATTCGGCAAGATATCAACGGGTGCCCTAAGCGACCTGGAGCGCATTACCAAAATGGCCTATAGCATCGTAACGATCTATGGTATGAATAAAGAGATTGGTAATATGTCGTTCTACGATTCTAAAGCGAGCGACTATTCCTTCCAGAAGCCATACTCAGAAGCAACTTCCGAGAAGATCGACAGAGAAGTGAAACGTATTATTGACGAAGCTTACGAGCGCACCAAGTCGTTGCTGATGAAACATCGCCAGTACCTGGATGTAATTGCCAAGGAACTCCTTGAAAAAGAAATTCTGTTCCAGGCAGACCTTGAGCGCCTCATCGGTAAACGTCCGTTTGAAAAACTTACTACATACCAGCAGTTCACAAACGGCCAGGGTAAATATGAGAAGAAGCAACAAGAGAGCGAACAGCCCGGTGTTGACCCGACTCCTACCCTGGAAGGCGACAAGCCCGATGAGCTGACGGGAACACCAGCATAGTTCTTTAATAAAGAATAAAGTACTTTTGAACTCAGGTGCTACGGTGCCTGAGTTTTTTTATTGTCAGGAAAAAAATCCTGCGCCTCCCGACAGATGGGATTTAACAGAAATAACGTTTTATTGCAAACTGATTCACAAGCTAATCATTCAGAAATTTACCCCGCAATATGACTTTATGCAGATCTATATACTTGCCTTTACCACTGCAGTCGAGCAAAGACTTTGCATAACCATAGAAGCTTTCATGAACCTATGCTCGAAAAAATTCCAGCCCTGAACAACAAGAAGATATTCTTCGCTTCCGATTTTCATTTGGGTGTGCCCGATCATGATACGAGCCTGGCCCGTGAAAAAAAGATCGTTGCCTGGCTGGAGTCTGTCAGACACGAAGCACACACGATATACCTGCTGGGCGATATATTTGATTTCTGGTTTGAGTATAAACACGCTATACCCAAAGGATATATACGCCTGCAAGGCAAGCTTGCTGAACTACGCGATGCCGGTATACCCATTGCATTCTTTACCGGCAACCACGATATGTGGATGTTCGATTACTTTCCGAAAGAGCTTGGTATACCGATATACCGCGATCCGCTGACGCTGGAAGTAGGCAATCAAAAATTACTGATCGGTCATGGCGATGGACTTGGCCCGGGCGATCACTTCTATAAATTCCTGAAGAAGTTTTTCAACAGCAATTTCTGTCAATGGTTATTTGCGCGTATTCATCCTAACCTTGGTATAGGCATTGCCAATTACTGGTCCAAGAGCAGTCGCATCAGCAATATGAAGCGCGAAGAAAATTATCAGGGCCAGGAAGGTGAGTTTCTGTGGGTATATTGTACAGAGCTGGAAAAACAAAATCACCACGACTACTATATATTCGGTCACCGGCATTTACCACTCAATCTTCCCATTGGTGAGCGCAGCCGGTATATCAACACGGGCGAGTGGGTAAACTTTAGCACGTATGCTGTTTATGATGGCAAGACCGTAGAACTTAAAACTTTTGAGCTGTGATGAACGTGATAAACCTGCTTACACAACGCAAGCCCTATACAGCCACCATCCTGCTGCTAACGCTTCTCCAGGTAACAGCGCTTGCGCAGAAAAAAATCAAAACACTGGAAGTAAGCGATACCATTGTATCCGCATGGGTAGACAGACCTGGCGAGCTATATATACTTACCAAACATGGACAATTACAAAAGTTCGATGCCAACGGAAAGGTACTGAGCTTATATAGCGACCACCCTGCTCCTACGCTCTTTGATCCGCATGATGGCAGCAGACTCTTTGCATACTTTCGTGCCACGCGACAGTATGATCTGATGAGCCCGACCCTGCAAATCATGCAGACCTTTACGATTGACTCTGCTGCGGCCATCGATCCGTGGCTTGCCTGCATGGCGGGCGATTATGATGTATGGATACTCGATGCTGCCGATTGGAGCATGAAGAAAATCAACACGCGTATCGGCTCCGTTGTGGCGGAAGAATTACTGCCTGCCAAAACCGGCCGCGTAAAAGATCACAGTATATTTATGCGTTCATACCAGGGCTTTGTTTTTCTGCTCGACACAACGGAAGGTATACTGATCTTTAACAGTGTTGGCAAACACATCAAAACGCTTCCTGTAAAAAATATACAGTACTTTAATTTTCTGGGTGAAGAGTTGTATTACCTGGAAGGCGACAAGCTGAAGTTCTTTGATCTTTTTACAGCCGAGAGCCGCGAACAGAAACTCCCATCGACTGGCAACAGCATTGCCTTGTTAACCGATGAGCGGCTGTTCCTGATCCGGAAAAATACCATTGACATCATGAGTATACCTTAGATATGATGTATCTGCTCATAAATCGGTCAAAGGCTTTTCAAACTGTTCAGTTTTGAACATCTTTGTACATCCAAGAACATGAATGTGTGCATAAATACTTTAAAAAAGCATATTTTTCATTTGGCATAAAATTTCCAACGCAAAAGCGTTTCACCTAAATTCTATCCTATTGTGAATCCGGAAGGCGGCAAAATTCTAATGATCGATGACGATGAGGATGTACTCCTCGCAGCAAAGATGTTATTGAAAAAGCAAGGTCATCATGTGATCATTGAAAAGAATCCCAAGAAAATTCCTTTCCTCTTACATAATGACACGTACGATGTAATTCTGCTGGATATGAATTTCAGCAAAGACATTACGAGTGGTAAAGAAGGTTTTTACTGGCTGGAGCAGATCCTGGGTCACGATCCATCTGCGGTGGTAATTCTGATCACGGCATTCGGTGATGTAGAGATGGCTGTGCGCGCGTTGAAAGCTGGTGCTACAGACTTCATTTTAAAGCCGTGGCAAAACGAAAAGCTCGTAGCCACTATATCTACCGCTATACGCCTGAAGCAATCCTATAACGAAGTAGACAAGCTGAAGAAGGCCAAAGAGATGCTGGAAGAACAGATCAGCAGACCTTTCGGTGAGATCATCGGGCAAAGCAAAGCGATACAGGAAGTATTTACCCTCATCGATAAAGTTGCCAAGACGGATGCAAACGTATTGATACTCGGTGAGAACGGAACAGGTAAAGAACTGATAGCACGTGCTATACATCAGCGTTCCTTGCGTAAAGACAACAGCTTTGTATCTGTTGATATGGGCGCTATTACCGAAACACTTTTTGAGAGTGAACTCTTTGGTCATAAGAAAGGAGCCTTTACCGATGCACGCGAAGATCGCCCCGGAAGATTTGAACTCGCCAACAACGGAACACTTTTCCTGGATGAGATCGGCAACCTGAGCATGAGCCTGCAGAGTAAATTACTCAGCGCATTACAGTCACGACAAGTTACACGCGTAGGCGCCAATCAATCTATACCGGTAAATATACGCCTGATTTGTGCTACCAATATGCCCCTGCACAAGATGGTGCAGGAAGGTACATTCAGACAAGACCTGCTCTATCGTATCAACACGGTAGAGTTGCATGTGCCACCGCTGTGCGATCGTGTAGAAGATATTCCTCTGCTGGCACAACACTATTTGAACTATTATGCCAAGAAATATCACAAGCATGTAAATGCTATCACTCCGGAAGCCATGGATAAACTCAAAAGGTACGCCTGGCCCGGTAACATACGCGAGCTGCAACATGGCATTGAGCGCGCAGTGATCATGACTGACTCTGCAACACTACAGGAAAGTGATTTTCTTCTGAGTCGAACAGTTGCCTCTAATACCAACAGCAATACATTAAACCTGGATGAAGTAGAGAAGACTGCTATCGTTAAAGCATTGAACATGCATAACGGCAATATCTCTAAAGCTGCTGATGAGTTAGGCCTCACACGAGCATCACTCTACAGAAGAATGGAAAAGTACGGCATCTAGTATCACGAACAACTGAGATTCACACGAACCAGGGTTATCCATTAGCCCTGGTTCTTTTTTTATAACTCTTTGCACGAAGTACCCCCTCATCCGGAATGGGTCTGAACAATTTAAGAAGTATTAACCGGTTACTATTTTTTACGATATACTATAGTTATAACAAAGGAATGCAATTCGTTTTTAGTGAAAACATCTCTCTTTATTGGTTGTTTCTTGAATTTTATTGTACATTATATTACCCATCCGAGAATCATGTCCTGGCTAAGGTTTACCGGTATACTCTTCATTGCGTGCGTTACTTCTGCCTGCGTAGATACGAACTATACGGTTCCTCTTAACCAGAAGAAGGCGGTGTTCTCTTATCTTAACGATTCGCTTCGTGTTTGCTACTCTTCGTCCAGCGATTCCGTGCTGCATTGTGCCCGTACACGAATCAACAGAGCAATTCAAGGTGTTAATGCTTCTGCCCTCACAAAAAAAATATGGCTATCGTTTGGCGAAGCACATGCGCTATCGGAAAGTGACCTGGGGTATGAGGCTATTGCTATTATCAATGCTATATTACCGGAGACGGAAGACTTTGATTTTTTATATGAGCGTGCGGAGCTACTCACCCTGCGCAGCTTTATTAACACCAACCATTTTAATTTACAACTGGCCGCATACGATGCATACCTGGCGGCTGATATATTTGACGAATTAGGACTATATAACGAAGATGCCTCCAAGCGATTGTCGGTTGCCAACTTGCAGTATAATACCGCCAACTTTGAACTGGCCATTGAAAATGCGCAACGCGCTATAGCACTCTTTGAAAAAGCCACAAACCTGAGGCACGAAGATACAGTGAACTTCATTAACGCCTATAATACGTTGGGAATGTCGTACATCAACATGAATAAAGTAGACAGTGCCGCGATAAGCTATAATAAAGCACTGCCGATGACACGAAGCATTCACAGTAAAATATGGGAAGGACTGATACAGGGAAATATAGCACGCATCGACTATATACGGGGCAACCTGGATGATGCTGAAGCCAAGTACAACCAGGAACTGGCAGCGTGTCTTGAATACGGAGAACGGGCTGCAGCCGGTAAATCTCTTACCGGACTGGCAGAAGTATATATCAAGAAAAAAGAATTTACCAAAGCCAAAGTATATTACGACAGTGCATGGAAGCTGATGCAGCAAGAAAGGCGACCTTCTATCTGGCTGGATTATTACAAGAGCCTGCACAACTGGTTTGAGATAACAAAGCAATACGACTCAGCACACCTTACGTTCGAGAAGTATGTATTGCTGCGCGACTCCATTCAGAGTCCGCAGCGCATGCAGTTGATACGCCTGCAACGACAAATGCAGTTTGAAAAACAACTGAGCTTATTACGCGCGGAGAACGACCTGAAGAAAAGCGAACTTACCACCAGCCGTATACTGATAACATCGTTTATCATCGTACTGGTATTGTTATGTGTGCTGCTATATATCATCCGCAAGAACTATAAAAAGATCAGCACGCTGAATAGCGAATTGGAAAACAAAGTAAAAGTACGCACAGCCGAGCTTCTAAGATTGAACAGCGAGTTGGACACCTATCTATACCGCGCATCGCACGATGTGAGAAGACCCATTCTCAGTATTATCGGTCTTGGCCAGCTTGCCGGACTTACGCACGATGAGAATGAGCGCAAAGCGATTCAACAGAAGATTGACAATACGGCCCGCGACATGGATAAAATGCTTTCAAAAATTCATATGGCGTATGAGTTGGACAAGCTTGATGGTATACAGTCCGTTAATATTCATGAATATATCGAAGGGTTAGTAGATCAGTTCAAAGGACTATATCCAGCCATAAATTTCAACACCGAAATAGAGCACAATGTTATTGTTAGCGCTAACCCCAAACTGCTGGATATCATATTCATTAATATCCTGGAGAACGCCTGTATATTTAACAATCGCATGAATCCGGAGATCTCTATTCGCACCTATCGCACACAAGACTATGTGGAGATATACTTCCGCGATAATGGTATAGGCATCGACCGTAAATACCTGGATTCCATTTTCAATCCCTATACCCGCTATAGCGATCGCTCTGTAGGCAGCGGATTAGGACTACACTTGGTACAAAAAGCCTTACAAAAATTGAACGGCATTGTTGCTGTTGAAAGCACACTCTACATCGGCACCGAATTTAAAATTATTTTACCAGCCTATAAGAACAATCTCTCCCACGTAGAGGCAGAGTGGAACGAAAAGAAGAGTTTTAGTTAATCACAATAGCCATCAACACATCAATACCCCAACACCTCAACACATTATTTCTTCACCTCTTCCGTACACTCCCCAACATTCCACCCGCTGATAGAAACGAGCGGAATTACCTTTTCGTCATCCGGATGATAATCGAGATATATAGTCTTTTGAGCACCGGGAGTAATGGATACATAATTATCGCTATAGAAAGCCGGTAGCAATCGCTTGCGCGTTTTGGAGTCAATCAACGATATACGGTTGAAGAATGCCACGGGTCCGCTGGAGAAATTAGAGAGTTTCAGTTCGATCTTACCCTCCTCCAGCCATTTTGCTTCAGCTTGTATCTGCGCACTCTTTAATTGGCTTAGCCCGGTATATATACCATTGGCATCGGGCAACCAGTAAAAATTTTCACTGAGTATCTGCTTGTTCAGGTCGAGCAATTGCAGCGAGAGAAATACACCCTTGTCTTTACGCAGTGTGTTCACTATATCTTTCAAGGCAAGGAATTTCTTGGAGATCGTAGGTTCTATACCCACAAAGACCTGTGATAAGAGGCTGTCTTTTCCATTCATGTCGTAAGCTTTGATAACTAACATTAGATCACGGTATGCTTGCACCGTATTATTGGCCACCATCACCATTCCATCAGTCGGGTTATACATCACGTGAAGCGGTTCACTTCCATTCCTCAACCCATAGAGACATGCGTTCGGGTCGAGGTAATAATCGTACATCTGCCCGCGCAGGGCAGTCCAGGGATTTTGCGTTTTCCAGATAATAGCACCGGTATACCACTCCCACATGTGTGCGCTGAATCCTTCCATCAACGCACGGTATTGATCGTAGTTTACAAGCTGCGCTTTGCTTGCAAAGTCTTTTACATCTTTCGGCTCACCATACGGAGCTATATATTGATTGTAGCCTATATATTTATGATACTGCCACACCGGGTCAACATTGCCAGGATGCTTCGGGGCTACGAGGTGATCTTCCGGTATAAATCGCAGCAATGATTCATAGTCGCCCGTGCCAACCGAACCGATCTCGGAGTTGAACGGAAAGGTCCGGTGATTCCAGAAATACTCTACGGGTTGTATACCATACGGGCCATCGCCATTACCACCGAATGCATTGAACGACATACTATCGGAGTTGGAATATTCTACAAACCAACGCGTGCCATCCAGAGCAGGAAGTATATCATCGCGCAATGGTGTGAGTATATCTTCCGGAGGCGTAATCTCGTTGCCACCACACCACATACCCAGCGAAGCATGATTACGAATCATCTTGATCTGATCTTCTGCCGACTTCAGAAATAAAGCATGATCATCCGGATATTTTCTGCGCGTCCACTGATCTTCTTTCTTCATCGGGTCAACCCAGCGTCCGTTGCAATCGCCCGACATCCAGAAGTCCTGCATCACCAGCAATCCATACTTATCGCAGGCATTATAAAATTCCGGTCGCTCGATCAGCGCACCACCCCATACACGAATCAGGTTCAGATTCATATCACGATGAAACCTCACTTCGGCATCGTAGCGCGCATCGGTAAAGCGAAGCATCATATCCGAAATGATCCAGTTACCGCCTTTAATAAATATACGTTGACCATTTACCATGATCTGCCGGCTTTGGGTGACAGCATTCCACGGAGCCTGAATCTCGCGCACCCCTACCGGAACAACTTCTTCGTCCGACAGTGTTTTGCCATCCGCTAAAAACTGAAACCTGCAGCTATATATATACTGCTCGCCATAACCATTGGGCCACCAAAGCTTCGGGTTCTTCAATATATAGTCTGGCAAAGTATAGGTGGCTCTACTGTTGGCCGGCACTAGTACCTTCTTCGAAACGGTATTACCATCCAATATATACTGTAACACACCGGTTATACTTTTAGCGGTGGGGTTCTCCAATTCAGCGGAAGCCTGTATACCGGCAGGTGCCTGATCGCCCTGTGGAAAACGCTTACCGGCTACGCTGGTAACAATGTGTGGATTGCTGAGATGTATACCTTTCGTTTTCTCGATATATACTTTATCCCATATACCGGTGTTACGGTCGCGTACAGGTTGTATCCAGTCCCACCCGGCTACATATTGATGCGATACATTTCGGGCAATGGTTCCATCGCCACCCTGCCCGCCATTCGGGTTGCCAACCGGATCGATGGGATATACAATTACCGCGAGCCGGTTATTACCATCTGCCGCCAGGTAGCGCGATATATTATAGGTCTGGCGCAGAAACATACCTTTATGAGCAGTGGTGTTGAGCTTCTTACCGTTCAGGTATAGATCGCAGCTATAATTTACACCCCGAAGATGTAGCCACACCTGTTCATCAGGAGCAGTAAGCCGCTCGGCAAAATCTTTAACAAACCAATACGTATACTGTGCACGACCGGTGGTATAGATATCGGGGATCATCTCATTGTTCATGCCATACAACGGGTCGGGTATCTGTTTATTTACCAGCAACGTTGTGAGCACCGTGCCGGGTACCTGTGCGGGCTGCCATGCCTGCAACGTATACGATTGCTGCGATATAGCAGTACCTTCTTCTTTTACATCGCGAATATTTTTACATCGCCATCCGCTGTTCAGTTCATAGCGGCTTTGTGCGCGGGTAACATTCAGAATACAAATGGAAGCGATCGTAACCAGCAGGCTTCCTCGTAAAGTTTTTTTCATGGGCGCTTCTTTTAAGTTTGAATCCTCCCGCCCTTCCCATTACAGAAGGGCAAAGAGGACTCCCAAACCCAACTACGAACACAGACGTTACCAAAACTGTGGCGTAGCTCACGTGGTAAACGAACTGTGTGTATAATTCTAATCCGGTTTACTAAAAATTATTTCGATGCAGTACCTGCTATAACACCCGGGCTATAGCATAAAGAAGGACAGCAAGATCAATATGATCGTCTGCATTTGCTTGCGTAACGAACGAAGGGCTTTGAACACTGCGTTGTATACAGACTGAATGGTGATGCCTAACTCATCGGATATTTCTTTATTCGAGAGTTCTTTATAGAATTTCATGTGCAACAACTTTTGCTGATGACCCGACAACGTGCTGAGTGCTTTCTGAATTTTTTCCTTTTGCCAATGTGCGATCTCTTCTTCCGAAAACGTATCATCTTCCTGATCGAAGCTCATAAAATCATCTTCTGTACGCAGGCGCATGTGTGGCGACTTCAATACATCCAGCAATTTTCGTTTGAGCGATGTAAAGAGATAATATTTAATGGAAGTAGTTTCGTTGAGGTTCTCGCGGTTGTTCCAGATCTTCACGAACAACTCCTGTATACAATCCTTGATCAGCTCCTGATCAGTGCTGAGTTTTCTTCCGTAATTATAGAGTGCGAAAAAGTACTTGCGATATATAGTGGCATACGCGGCAAGATCGCCTGACTTAAATTCCTTCCACAGCACATAGTCGTTCATGGAGATTGAACGGCCGTCAGACGCTCCAGATCGGTAATTATCCAAAGGTTTGGCTGCTTCCATAGCTAGTACAGGTTCGGATTCAACTTCATTTTTCAGGCTCTTGATTTCCGTGCGCGGAAACACAATACAAAATCGACATTTCTCCTGTAATAATAAAATGTCAGCGACACAATTATTTGTACTCCCAAATAATCTTCGGAACCGGGTCTATATCCGGCCATTCTCCTCCCGTTATCAGCCCTAAAACCCGTCAAGTAACGGTCATGTGCGATGTGTCTTTCGATATAGTATAGGCGGTGCACCGCATAATTCTTTTTGCATACCGCATGAAAGCTCTAAAGCTCCGGAAAAAGCCAGCAAAAAATTCACACTGATGCCTTCAGAAATCTATACTTCACGCCCTGGTTCCCGATGCTTTACCTATATATCGGGAGCAACTGTCTGGTACACTTATCTCACGACATACGCGGTATATATAGAGATAGATGAAGATCATTTGTTGCTACAGATATATATCTTGTAGGTAATTCTGCCAATATACTTATATATACGTAGGTATTTTTTGAAGGTATATACCTGTATTAATACCTATTGCTCCCTAAGCTGATATTTTTTTAGCTTTCAAGAAGTATATTGTTACCCGGCCTATGACTATAGATGAAAAAATTATACGACAAATAAAGATAATTGTTTAAACTTTTGAGAGCATGACTATAGATATAGTCATGCTTTTTTGTTAGCAGGCAGCAGAATATACTATTATATATACAGGCGAATCCCTAAACCAAACCTATATAGCCTATGCAAAATTCTACTTGATCGTAACGTTATTTCCTAAAACTTATCCCAGGTGGTAAGTCAATTCCTACAACCACGCCCGCCAGCTTGCAAAGCTGTTAGTTAGTAATCTTTTATTCAAACCATTTTACCTATGAACTTATCAGCAAAACATGCGGAGCGATTGCCTATTGCCTTTCTCTTCAGCAAAATATCACTCACCATTTTCCTCACATTTGTTTGCGTTTCGTTTGATGCTTTTGCACAGGACGAATCGCGCAAAACCCCTCGCAAGATATCGGGGGTTGTAAAAGACAACAGTGGCGAAGTATTGCCCGGAGTAAATATAGTGGTGAAGAATACGTCTACCGGTGTGTTCAGCGACACCAATGGTAAATTTGTGATCGATCTTCCTCCCAATGCTACACATCTTACTTTTTCATTTATAGGATTTATAACCAAAGAGGTACCGATACCTGAATCAGATAATATAACGGTAGCGATGGAAGAAGACGCCAAGCAGTTAGACGAGATCGTGATAACGGTAGGTAGCAGAACTTCGCAGCGAACCATTACCGATACCCCGTTACCAATTGATAACTTATCTATAAAAGAACTGAATGCTACCGGACAAATCTCGTTTGATAAAGCACTGCAGTATCGCGTGCCGTCATTCAACACGGTAAATACACCGGTGAATGACGCTACTTCGTTACTTGACCCATACGAGATACGCAACATGGGGCCAAGCCGTACATTGATACTTATAAACGGCAAACGTAAAAATCTTAGCTCACTGGTATATACACAGACGTCTCCGGGCCGTGGCGAAACCGGTGCCGATCTTTCGGCTATACCTACCAGCGCTATAAAACGCATCGAAATACTGCGCGATGGTGCCTCGGCACAATATGGCTCGGATGCTATAGCCGGTGTTATGAACGTGATCCTGAAAGATCATTATGAAGCAACGGAACTCAGTGTTACCTCCGGAGTTACCACGCGGGGCGATGGTGCTAACTATGGCCTCAACTTTAACAGTGGCGCAAATATAGGGGGCCGCGGATATATAAATTATAACATTTCATTTCTGCACCAGGATCGCACCAACCGCTCAGGCAAAGTAGACCTGGCCGGCGAAGCCAACCCGGTGGTAGGTTTTGGCGATGGTACTGAAGCTACCACGCAAACTATAGCAGACTTTCTGGCCCGCTACCCGGATGCTAAGAATATAAACGGACAGCCTGATAACACTTCAGCAAAATTTCTGGTAAACTCATCTATACCAGTAACCGATCACAGCGAGCTATATGCCACCGCAGCGTATGTATACCGGAAGTCGCTGAGCTACGCGAACTATCGCACACCGTATTGGAAACAAGACTTCGGACTGCTCCATGCCGCGGGCACGGAATATATAGGCTATCACCCTACATTTGAAGGTGACCTGAACGACTACAACGGTACACTGGGATTAAAAGGTAAAACTGAATCCGGTTGGAGTCATGATGTGAGTTTTACTGTAGGCGGTAACAAAATGCTGTTCACAGTAAACAATACTGTAAACCAATCGCTCGGAGCCAGCAGCCCTATATCTTTCAAACCCGGAGGTTTCTCTTTTAATCATATAGTAGGTAATGCAGACTTCTCGAAAGAAATTACCGAGAAACTATATATCGCGCTCGGCAGTGAATTCCGATCAGAGAACTATCAACTTATTGCTGGCGATACTGCCTCATATTCCGGAGAAGGAGCTAACTCGTTTCCTGGTTTTTCCAGTCGCAATGCTATTAAAGCCAACCGCTCCAACATTGGTTTCTATGCTGATGCAACGTGGGATATAACCGATAAATTCCTGATAAGCGGTACAGCACGTACAGAGAAATATAGCGACTTCGGAAATGCTTTTGTATGGAAAGCCAGCAGCCGCTATAAACTCATAAACGAGAAAGTTACGATACGCGCATCATACTCAACCGGGTTCAGAGCACCTACATTGCACCAGATCAATTTGCAGTTGAACCAGGCTTCGTTTGATGGTGGCGATATAGTTATTAAAGGTTTGGCCAATAACCTCAGTCGCGAAGCAGCTATACTGGGTGTACCCAAACTGAAAGCCGAAAAATCGAAGAACTATACTATGGGTATAGGCGTAAATCCTACCAGTAACTTCTCCATGTCTGTGGATTATTATGATATAGACATTCGCGATCG
>NZ_DATCSD010000481.1:0-2454 GCF_036568665.1 Ohtaekwangia sp.
TTTCAGAATCACAAATGCTTCGTACACTTGCTTGGAAAAGTCAACGGCAAAGAAAATCCAATTGTTGACGCATACAGGTTGCTTTTATACGATTAGGCTCTTTGATTCGACAATCCGGTCAATTATTCGACCGTGCCGAAAGGTACAGACAACCCCTTGAATCGGTCGATAAAATTCCGCTAACGGTAGAAAATCGTGGAGAACAGTCGCGCTGCCAGGCACTAAAACGTAATTTTACCCGTATTGTGTTTTGTCATGCAGTCAACCATTCAACGTAACCGGGTCATTCTACTACACCTCTCATTCTGGTGTGTATACCTTTCATTCTTTGTATACCAGATGGCCTCGTTTCGCAGACACGAACATGAAATAGAACCGATGGAGATTTTCATGCAGGCTGCCTCCAATGGTCTCTTCAATATATTCGTAGCGTATCTCAACTATTTTATTTTTTTGCCGCGATTTCTGGAGCGTAAAAAAACCGGCCAATACCTGCTTGAGTTTTTTATACCGTTCATCATACTCATGTTCTTCCGCGTACACCTGCAGCGTTATCTCGTGGATGGTTATACTTATCAGGCACACTATTTCTACAATACTATATTTATCGTGCAAGCAGGGGCAACCAGTCTCTTCATTGTAATTTTTGTTGGTATGCTTCGCTTTGCACAGGAGTGGTTTGAGTTTGAAGCGAAGAAAAAAGAAGTTGAAAACGAACGACTGCAGGCAGAGCTTAATTTTTTGAAAGCGCAGATCAATCCACACTTTCTTTTCAATACCCTCAACAACCTGTATTATCTCGCGTATTCACAATCGCCCAACACCACAGAAGTAATCGCCAAGCTTTCGCAGATGATGCGCTATATGATCTACGATACCAACTATCAGCAGGTATTGCTGAGTAAGGAGATCGAGTATATGCAGAACTATATAAGTCTTGAACGACTGCGATTGAACAACCAGATACCGATTGATTTTAAGGTAGAAGGCAACGTACAGGATGCGCGTATATCGCCTTTCATCTTTATCACGTTCCTCGAGAACGCATTCAAACATGGCATTACCGCCAACAGTACCGATGCCTGGGTGAAAGCCAGTCTTATAATGGAAGGCAACAACTGCACCTATATTGTAGAGAACAGCAAACAAGCCGCACCAAAAAACGGACACAACAGCAAGTCGGGCATTGGATTACAAAATGTTCAGCGTAGATTAGACTTGAGTTACCCGGGGCGACATACGCTGAAAGTAGAGAACACTCCGGAACGCTATACGGTTGAACTGAAACTTGCTTTATCGTGAGTATATCTTGCCTGATTGTTGATGATGAACCCCTGGCGCGCAGCCTGATGACAGACTATGTAAAGAAGGTGCCCTACTTATCTTTACTCGAAGCATGCTCCAGTCCGCTGATGGCGATCGAGATATTGCGCAAGACTCCGGTTGATTTACTCTTTCTTGATATACAGATGCCGGAGATAACCGGTATATCTTTACTCAAAGCATTGCAAAAGAAACCGATGGTAATTCTCACCACGGCCTATTCTGAATATGCATTGGAAGGATACGAGCTGGATGTAGTGGATTATTTACTAAAGCCTATTACGTTCGAGCGTTTTCTTCGTGCCGTAGATAAAGTAAATCTGCGATTGAATACAGCACCTGCCGCCATCGTTACTCCTGCCGATAAAACAACGCCCGATCCTTCGCAGCCTTTTGTATTTGTGAAAGACGGAACCAAGCTGGTAAAAGTACGCTGGGATGATATACTCTTTGTGGAAGGACTGAAAGACTACGTTACCATTCACACCAAACAACAGAAGATTGTTACGCTGCAGCGACTGAAAAGTCTGGAAGAACAATTACCGGCCGAGAAGTTTATACGCATACACCACTCCTATATTGTAGCCGTAGAAGCCATCGATGTTATACACAAAGGCGAAGTACAGATCGGCTCTGCTACTATACCTATTAGCGACACCTATCGCAAGGCCTTTAAGGATTTTACCGACAAGAACCAGATGCAGTAACGATCGCTTCTCTTTATAGCAATCGTTTGAATATAGTTAATCAGCAGTAAGCTCCAGCCCGTCTGCTATATATCTGCCGATATAGATGTTTCTCAGCATAAAAAAAGGTATTATTAGCTAAGCATTACGCTACTGTTAACCCAGGCGTAGTCACCACACTTAGCGAAGCTATACCTATGTCTATCAAAGTTGCCATCCGCCACAAAACATCTTACGAATACGATCGTGCTATAAATATGTCGCCTCACATTTTCCGGCTGAGGCCCGCACCCCATTGTCGCACGCCTATACTTTCGTATTCCCTCAACATCAAACCCGAAAATCATTTTATCAACTGGCAGCAAGATCCGTTTGGCAATTACCAGGCGCGTGTTGTGTTTCCGGAGCAAACCCGTCATTTCTCTTTTGATGTAGAAGTGCTCGC
>NZ_DATCSD010000482.1:0-4484 GCF_036568665.1 Ohtaekwangia sp.
GGATCATGGTCCGGGTCCCACTGCAATCGCACCTCATGCAATTGAAGCGCTTGCTGCCAATCTGCTTCATTCTTATAATAATCTTTACTGAATGAAGATATAACAGCATCCTGCAGTATTGTGTCGAAGTTTTCTTTTGAGAGGGTGATGGCCAGAATATTTTCTTGCCCTTCCTTCATGGCCCAACCGCTCCGATACATCATCCACAGAAAATTAGGTTTGATCCACGACATTCTGTTATAGCTAAAATCTCCTCCAAATTGCTGGTGCTTTACAGCATAGGCAGCAATCGAATCTCTGTAAGCCTGGTATACGGTAATTGTATTCTCTGATTGATGCGCCAGTATATGTCTCCCATCTTTCGGTAAACGGTTTATACTTTCCTGATAACGTTCTGTTTTCATAATTCTATTTGTGTATTATATACGCAAATATAGATACAAGGTTGATCCAACAAAGAACAATTTGTGTATTTTTTACAATAATTAAGCTGAGTGCCTGATCATCAGAAGAAAATATCAAAGTTGTAGCCCTTCTCTTTCAGCTCGAAATACTTTTTCTTATTGAACTGAAACAGCCGTGCGGGCCTGCCGGATTTCTTTTGTACGGTTTCATCGAGTTCTTCCAGGAAGCCGTAGCCTATAATCTTCTTCTTGAAATTTCTGCGGTCTATCTCCTGGTCGAGCAGTATCTGGTATAAATTTTCAAGATCCGAGAATGGAAATTTCTTGTCGAGCAGTTCAAAGCCAATGGGCTCGTAGGCTAGTTTACCACGAAGGCGTTTGATGGCGCTGTCCAGAATAGTTTTATGATCGAACGCCAGCCTGGGAAGTTTCTTGATGCTGAACCAGGCTACATCTTCGGCATCGGTCTGTGCTGCTAACTGATAATCGGCCGGGCGTACCAAACCAAAATACGCAATGGATATAACCCGGTTGCGCGGATCACGATCGGGTTTACCGAAGGAGTATAACTGCTCCAGGTAATTTACATCTATACCGGCTTCTTCCTGCAGCTCCCGTCTTACGGCTTCTTCGAGCGACTCATCATCTTTTACGAGTCCACCGGGAAGAGCCCAGAATTTCTGAAAGGGTTCGAATTTTCGTTTGATCAGCAGAATGGAAATACCTTGCTCCTGGTCGTAACCAAAAACAACGGCATCAACTGATACTTTGATGGATTGCTTCATGTTGCATAAAGTGAAGCAATTTTATGAATTGAAACAAGTGATCTGCTAATCGACCGACCAGTCTGCAAGCAGCTTGCCATGCTGTAATCGCTTCTGCCCCTGGCGGGTGAGCTTCAACAGAAAAAGGCGTTTTCTATAGGGAGGTGTAACCGTGCGTATATAACTGCGGGCTTCAAGATCCAGTTTTACCTGCAACACATACCAGGTGATGTCGCTATCAATAGAATCAGTAAAATCTTCGAGTGCTTTTTCGAGTAATATATTCAGCGTTATCGGCTCTTCTGTATCCAGAGCAGACAATATATAGGCAGACAATGTTTTGTAGTACGACTCCGTCATTGTTATACCCTTTCGCCCATCCGGACGAAGAGTCACCATCTCACTTTTCATACGCAAAATCAATCAGGTAAATGTATAGCGTTACAACGTACAATAGATATGTTTGACACATCTTTTCATTAAAAAAACGATACCGGTGATCGACTTTTCGACTAATACGGAAAAAGTATCGATTAAATTGAAATCTCTGTTTATCACGCTATCGATTGTTGGTATGAAGCGGGTGTTAACTTTACCGCTGCAACAGTAACATATATAGTCTTCGCCATGCATTACTACCAGCTTGAAAGCAAAGAGATGGATACAAAATTTCTGAATGAAGAGCGTGTGTCGTGTCGCGTAACACTGCGTGCTGCCGAGCAACTTCTGGTCGATCAGGTTATCATTGTTATGCTCTCGAATGGCGCCAAGTATAAAGGCAAGATCACACGCATCGATCTTATACCGATGGGCAATTATACTATTGGAGAAATGGAAGTGGTGCGAGTAGCACGATGAAGAGTATATATCGTATAGAAAATATACCGCAAAATTAGAAGATCACTTCTCACTACGAATAACTGCCAACATACAACGAACAACAATTTCGAGAGTATGAAAGCCGTTTGAATAATGAATATCGAACAAGGAGCAAGGAATACCGAAGTATAAATGCGGAGAGACGGAAAGTCCGAAAGACCGGAAGTCAGGAAGCGCCACCACTAGAGAATATCGAAATTGAATATCGAACAAGGAACACAGATCAACGAACGCTGAAGTATATTGCACACCAGCTTTGCAGCTTTTTACTTTCAGCTTTAAACTTCTGTGCTATTCTGTGAATTCTGTGGGAGATTTTTTTGCATTTTATCTGCGGGAAACCAATATCGAACAAGGAATATCGATCAACGAATGTTGAAGTGAAATACAAACTTGCTTTTCGCTTGCTACTTTCAGCTTTAAGCTATAAACCTATTTCACTACGATCTATACCGGTATCATCGGCACTGGAGCGAAGTATAGAAAGCATTTCGTTATAAGCAAGCAGCTTTGCCTCGATGTACGTGAGCTCTTCCGGATCGGCAAAGTTTCTCCGTTCCTTCAGGTCCCGAATGTTAGCGTGCAGGGTAATGAGTACGTCTTGAATAAAAGCAACGTACGGGTTGTTCATGTGAGTTTATTTGGCGCGCACCAGAAATGTGATCTTCCCTTTCGACAAGGTTGGCACATTGGTACCTGTTTTGGTAAACGTGAGTCGCTCAACGGTCTGCCTACAGGCCTTGGCTGCTTCGGCACTAAGACTATTTTCCAGTATGGTGATCTTCTCCAATTCTCCATCGGAGTTTACTACAATCTCAAATACAATTTTACCGGATTCGTTGTTGGGCACTTGTGGCTTCGGCACTTCGTCCCAATCCCAGCCCGCCAATGCCAGACTTGAGCCTGTTCCATTACCACCTCCGCCACCGGGCTGGCCATAGAGTGCTTTCGCATCCAGCTTTCCTTCAGGGCTTCCCTTGTCTCCTACTTTACCTTTGTCGTCACCATGATTGCCGGGTTGACCGGCTTTACCTTCTGATGTTTTATTCGATGACTCGGTATTCTGAGCATTCGGATTATATACTGCCTTCGGCTCTTCCTTCTTGGGAGTTTCCTCTTTCTTTACCTCTTTCGGTTTCTCAACAACTTTTTCTTTGGGAGGCTCTACAGTTTTTACTTCCTCTTTTTTTACTTCTTCTTTCTTGATCTCGGTCTTCTTCTCTTCTTTCTTTTCAATGACCGGGGCATCTTCCTCATCAGTCGTCAACATCTTCTCCTCTGCCGGAGGTGTAGTTTGCTGAGGGGGTGGTGTTGAAGTTTGAGGCTCACTTTTCTCTGGCTCTTCTTCCTGTGTACCACCGGAACCTACAGGCGTTTCCGGTTGCACATCACCACTTCCCTGATCATCGAGACCAAAATTTAGTTCAACACCAAATTCACCGGGCGGAGGATTCATCGGTCGCCACGCAACAATGAAGAACATAAGCAGCAATGCTACTGCGTGTATCCCCACGGTTGTAAGAAAGGCTACCAGTTCATTTTTCTTTTCCTGCCGGTCAGTCATACGTATCTTGGTTGATCTAGTATTTTACTACCCAAATTTCGTTCCCATAATCTCCGCCTTTCATGCCATCGGCAGTAGCCTGGGCATCCGCATAGGTATCTTTATAGTCAATAGCCAGCCTGCTGAATTTAGTTTTGCCGAATGGCGGAATAATATAGCAGGTCACACCGCTGTTGCTGAGCTTCTTGGCATGATCAGCGATCAGGTCGTCATCTATAGCACTGGCTACAACAATATAATAACGTCCGGTGCGATCACTTAGTGTCTCAATTGTACCGGCAGCGGGCTTGAGATTTGCCAATGAGTCGGCACGTCTTCTTTCATCTTCTTCGCGCTTGAGAGCCGCCAGGCGTTCAGCATCACTCTTGCGTCTTTCTTCAGCTTCACGCCTTAATTTTTCTTCCTGCGCAAATCTCGCTTTCTCCTGTTCGGGGCGATAGAATCCGAAATACCATACTGCTGCACCTACAACGGCCAGCAGGAACAATACAAGCAATACCTTCGGCAGAACAGATGGTCTCTCCTCTTCCTCGGTATAGGACGGTGGATTATAGTTTGATTCTTCTTCCATGATTTCTTCTTCTTCAACTACTTCTTCGTTACTCGGTGCAGATGCAGGCTCTTGTTCGGTAGATGTAGTATCGGCTCGTTCGCTCTCAGCAGCGGCTTGAGGTTCTTCCTCGCGCTTTAAGGGTTCATATTCAACTTCGGGAAGACCAAAGCTGTCATCCGATTCATTATTGAAATTATCCTGTGCTTCTTCGTCTTGCTTTTTTCTTCTGGCCATGAGCGCTGGTTATTAGATTAGGGTTTTAAGAAAAAGGTCATTATACAAAAATAAGCTAAATTTTGACCTATACAAAGAATATAGCC
>NZ_DATCSD010000483.1:0-26270 GCF_036568665.1 Ohtaekwangia sp.
CAGCAGTTGTACTTTGATGGTGTGGTTGGGAGAATAGACTTCAAGTGGTCGGTTCCGGTCTTTGCCGGAGACCAGCGTTGAAACACAAAAAGTAATGGCCAGTAAGACACGAAAAGCCTTCATAGGATCGGGTTAATAACTCGGGTTTTATCTTATCGCAATCGATGCAATAGGGCGTTGCCATCGTTTGCAAGACAAAGCAAGCGGGTCCCTTCCGGAAGGAGAATTTATCCAATGAAAATGTAAAGATTTTTCAGGCGCATGAACGATCAACCAACTATAGATCAATCACTTGCTCCAAATCAGTCGGCTGAAAAATATAAATGAATTGTAAACGAAAATGAACCTATAGCGCGCGTATCTCCATGATCTTTTGCTCAAACTCATCGTTTGGAACGATGGATTTACTTTTGATCCGCGCCTTATAGTTATATATAGTGTTGATGGAGTAATCGAGGATCTTCGCAATTTTTTCCGTGTCGTGTATACCCATGCGGATGAGTGCAAAGATGCGCAGCTCGGTGTTGAGCAGCTGACCATCTTTCAGCACGATGCGATCTTCTTCTTTAAAGAATGAATTGAAGGTGGTAACAAAATCTGGGAAGAGTTTCAGAAATACTTTATCGAAACTGAAATATAGGTCTTCGCGCTCCTTCTTCAGGTTGATGTTATTCACCACGTAACGGATGTCGTCATACTTCTTCGTCATCAGCTTGGTATCGATGGCCTGTTTGAACGCCTGTATCTTTACCAGGTACTCGGAGTTGATGTTGAAGTAATAACCGATATACTCTTCCTTGATCTTGTTGGCTTCCATCAGGTGATTGTTAACCTGCTGCAGCATGTTGTTGGCTTCCTGCAAACCGGCATTGGCTCGTTTGATGTTCTCATCCGCTTCTTTCAGTTTTTTGAATTGCTTGTAAATGATCACTGCGAATGATACCGTAATGGCCGAGAGCACCGTAATCAGTATAGCATATACAAACAACAACCTGCGCTGCCGCTCTACGGTGTTGAGCTTGTTGCCTTCAATGATCGGAAATATAGCGGCCACCTGTATTTTGCGATGGCGCGCACCGTAAAAGTTGGCATCGTCCATCGCGAGCTTTACATAATCGTACGCCCGAAGTACATCTCCTTTTTTATACAGGAGTTCCGCCAGGTTTAGTATAGCGAGTGTTTCTTTGGTAGATGACCGGTTATCTGCCTTCGAAGCTTCTATCAGCATGTTGATCGCATCATCCATGCGACCTACCTGCTGAAAGATATAGCCCAAGGTACTCGCGGCTATCGCCAGTGTACCGTCTGATATACCGGGCGTTGCGAGCACATGTTCGAGATCGGCCGTGGCGGCCGGGTAATTATCCATGCGCAGGTACTTCATGGCACGCAGCGAATAGTAATCGTGCGAACTCTTGTTGCACAACATGAGTGCTGAATCTATATAGCGATTGCCGAGTTGCGTGTAGCGCTCGGTGAAATATTGGTCGCGGTTAAAATCCACAAGATCATAATACGTGCGGGCAATCACCCCGTAGTAATTGATCTTCATACTGTCTGACAGATATTTTTGTTTTACTGTGAGCAGCGAATCGAGCGCTTCGTTAAACATGCCGGACGAGAGCAGTATAAATCCAAGTTTTACTTTGGCGGAGGCAATTTTAGAAGGATCGCCCAGGCGATAGGCCTCCCGTTGCAGCTTGCGCACATATACAAAAGCAGAGTCGTAGGTAAACGTTTTATACTCTTCGCATAACCGCACGTAGAGAAAATAGCGATTGGCTGCAGTGGCGTTCTTCAATTCGGCTTTCAGGTGGTTGATGCGCTCGTTCTTTTGGCGCACATAATCTTCGCGGTGTTGCAGTATATCGTCAAGCTCCTGCAGGCGTTTGTCCGTGCCCGAGTCGGCCAGCACACAGGTAGTTGCCAGTAAAAATCCGAGAAGAAACCCTAATCGCATGGTAGTAGGTATATAACAAAAGTAAAAGCCATTAAAATACGAATTTTAATGGCTTGCTGAAATGACCTTACAGCGTATAAATCGCCTTAGAAAAAACCGGTTGCTCCCGGAGATTTTGATCGTTCAACAAAAGTTTCGCGAACACGCACCGATGTGTTGAAGTATGGTATCCAGATGGCAGCCACTAACAAACTTTTAAAAACGTTAAGGTATAATTCGTTGCGTACGGAAGCCTCCGGGCCACTACTAAGACCTATACAGGCTGTTAAAATGGTAATAGCAAGATTAAGTCCGTAGAATATCATGATGAGTTTTGGCAGCGATGTTCTTCGCTGATAAAAGAGTACCACTACCAGGATTGAAAAAATAACACCGGCAGTTCTCAGAATTATTTCTATCACCCTGAGCGCGATGATAACATAGTTTTTGGATGCAACCAGCATGACCCATACACCTTCATTGAGAGGAGAAGCATTACTTATGAAAAGAAAATAGAACAATGCCAAGGGTGAAAACGTGATACCTATCCCGACCAGCACGAGCCATCCTCCTATCGGCTGACCTTCTGACCAGGGCAATTCAGGCTCCGGATCATATCCACGGTATATTCGTAGTCCAAAATTTGCTGAAATAATCAATACCAATACAGCTAAACCGATCACCAGGTTGTTGTGCGAACCACCACCACTGCTGGCAATTGATTTATCGTAGGTTAAATTATAACCAAGGTTGCGCATCATTACAGTATGATCTTCTACAAACTGAGGCACATCACTGGCCGGTATATAATCCTGCAGTGTTTTGTAGTCGGTATCAATCACTAACTCGCGCTTTGCATCATTATACGATATACTATAGATATAGCTATAGAACGGAGATTCAATTACCTTACTATCGATAGCGGCATTCCACGACTCCGGTAATTTTACCCGTATCTTCTGATTAAAATTAAGCGGATAGGTAAGATAGTAGGGTCCTGTGCGCGTAGTTGATTTTGAAACATTGAAATATGTTTCGAGTGTCATAGCATATAGCTCGCCATATAATTTTTCCGTCTTGCCTTCGGTTGTTTTCCAGAAGGACGGAATTCTATAGCTCTCCTTTATAGTAAAAATATTTTCTGCGCGGTTATCTTCTATCAACAGCGTGTCTTCTGCAACAATGTCCGGGTAAAGATTTGAATAGAAGCTGATGTAACCCTTTTGCATCGTTGCTATACTGTTGCTAGCAAACGTACTGCGTTGCGTATCTGCTTCATCACCGCTATAGGTAGTGCGTATAGACAAGAGTGCATAACCGGTTCCCGCTTCCTTTATTTCAATGGTCTGTTCTTCATCGACAGAAGATTCAGTCGGCTTTGGCAGCTCAATCAAATCGGTCTGTCCATCGCGAATAACCAGTCCTTTACCATAAGCCGGAAAATAATAATGTCCCAATGTGCCTCCCTGATTATTAATAGTAGGATCGATATAAAATGTATCGCCCTGGTATATAATCTGTACAACACAATGATTGAATAATGTATTGGAAGGAAGATAATCCGATATATGACCACGAAGTGTTGTATTCACCAGCATCGGATATGCCTCAACACCATATATATTCAAGATCGTGCTTAGCAAAAGCGACTTATCCTTGCAATCGCCAAAGCGTTGTTCAAAAATCTTTAATGGCGGATGAGGCTTGTGCGAATTAAGTCCCGACTCAAACCCGAGGTATCGCACTTCATCCTGCACAAAGCGTATAGCCTTGTGCACGACAGAGTCACCGCTGACATTACCAAACATTTCGTTCACCTTTACCTTCAGCTGATTTTTCTCTGCATCCTGTATCCTGAAATGTTTTTGTGCCCATGATGCCACATCACTCCACTTATCAAAATCCGAAAGCAATATATACCGGTATGGATCATACCAGCCTGGCAGATTATTATCGATTGTCAATTCTTTTGTATCGTTCAGCGTCCAGGTATACTCTGTCATGGATCCTGATGAGCGTGTTACCGGGCTCACTTCACCGTTGCCATATTTTATATTCAGCTTGTGCGATGCGGGCGTGAGTAAACGATAGATCAGTTCTTTCGTTGGCACCGAATAGTCCAGGTATACCTGGTTGGTATAGTGTCCGTCAAACACCGGGTTGTAACCTTTTACCGAATAAGCAAACTCCACAACATCGCCTTCGCGTATATCCTGCAGGTTGATCACAGCCGAAAGCGAACCATCATAAAGATAGCGGTCCATGCTCTGCTCACGCTGCATGGTACGTATGGCTGATTGCGAAAGCTTATTAATAACCTGCCCCTTGCGATATACCACTACCTTGTGAAAAGTGAGTTTCTCGTAGGCAGGATCGAACGTAGCCGTTATATCCGACATCTCCTGCACGCCTTCGCTGGTGAGTATCTTGTAAGCATGATGTTTGAAATATACCTGCTCGGCTATATTCTCCTGGCGATCGAGCAACAGGTAATACGAACTCCCGGAGCTCTTGGCATCAGTTGTAACCGTCAGGTCGGGTTCATGCGGGGCTACCCAGGACGGGATAGGTTTTATCTGCACTTGCTGTGCACTGGCATGCAACGAAAAAAGTATAAAAATGCTGGCAATGACTCTGCCCACATATAGCGTTCTCATCAGGTAAGGATTAAAGGCGAAAGATATAGTTTTCTGTTGGTTCGATAAAAGGCAACTGCATTGGTAAAGTATGCAATTGTACCATTTTGTGGAAAATATACACAGCTTATGCATTACCCTATCCGGGATTATGTAGAAAATTGTCGGCAGCAACCTATCCACAAATGGCATAATTTTATTATTATCCGAGCAGGAATGCATCGAAAATGAGTGAACCTTGGAGACCGAAGAAATACCTGATCAAAATTGCCAAAGTACTGGGGTGGTTTATCCTCTCGGTGGTTATTCTTCTGTTAACTGTTTCCCTGCTCATCCAGGTGCCTGCTGTGCAAAGAAGAATTGTAGCAGAAGCCGTTGGATTTTTAAAAAACAAGATCGGCACCGAAGTGCGACTTGCGCATGTGAGTCTTTCGTTTCCGAAGAAAGTAGTGCTCGAAGGACTTTACTTGGAAGACCAGCACCGGGATACGCTGCTATATATAGGCAAGCTCGCCATTGATACCGATCTGTGGGGACTAACGCAAAAGAAAATCGAGCTTAATCAGATACAGCTCGACACACTCCATGCCACTATTCATCGCTCACCCAACGACAGCGCTTTTAACTTTACCTATATCGTTGAGGCCTTTACCAGTAAGGATACCGTTGCAGCGCCAACGGATACAACAACAACACCCTGGGAATTTTCACTGGAAGATCTGGCGATAACACAAGCGCGAGTAGCCTTTCGTGATTCATTGGAGAAAAATGATGTGCAAGCATCGTTAGGAGAATTAACTGTTGCAATCGATGAGTTCTATCTGAATCGCTCTGTGATTCATGCTGACGAGATTGCTCTGAAAAATGTCAGAGCCTCCGTTGTACAACAGCCTGCTGTTAATGATAGTATTGATTCTATACCCGATACAACCTCAAACGGAACTCCATGGAGCATAGGATTCAACGCTATAGCCCTGCAAACTGTAAAAGCCCGCTATAGCAACGAGACTTCACGACAAAATATACTGGCAGATATAGCAGAAGCTCATGTAGAAGCTGAGAAGTTCGATCTGAATGAACAGATCATACAGCTCCGGGAATTTTCATTACAACGATCGTTCATTGCTTACCATCAGGGGTCTAACAAAAATCAAACTGCCACCAAGGCTACACCGGATACAACTTTTGTACAGCCCTGGTATATATCCCTGAATAGAGTCGATCTTACGGATAACAGTTTACAGTACTATGATTTCAATCAGCCTGCAATAACACAGGGTATAGACTTCAATCACCTCTGGCTTACACAATGTACGTTGCAGGCCGAAGATCTTGCGCTGAAAGGCTCAGACGTATCGGGAGAGATTAAAGAGCTCGTGTTACAAGAACGCAGCGGCTTTAGTGTAGCATCGTTCAAAACATTATTCGCACTTACCGGCCGTTCTGTTACTATAGAAAAATTTCATTTCAACACACCCACCAGTACGGTTAACCTGGAGGCGCGCGCAACGTTTCCATCACTCGAGACATTAGCGGAGCAATACGCCGATGCAACGGTACAGCTGGATATGCATGAATCTTCTGTGCTGTTAAAAGATATACTATATTTTGTACCAACGCTGCTGGACAGTCTCCCGATAGCGGCTTCGCCCCAAACACGCATAGCTGCTCACCTTTCGTGTTCCGGCTCTGTGAAAGACCTTACGCTGAAAGAACTTCATCTTCAAACATTAACCAGCACACAACTGGACGCTCACGGTACGCTGAAAGGATTACCGGATATAGACAAGACGCAAATGAACTTGTCACTACAAAAGTTTTATACAACCTCGCACGATATAGCCAGTATACTTCCTGATACACTCCTGCCCAAGTCCATTGCACTTCCTCAATGGATCAATCTTACCGGCAATGCAACAGGTACACTAAACGCACCGGAGGCCAAAGTATATCTTACCAGCAACATAGGCGCTATAGATGCACGGGGGAAAATGAATTTCAATAAAACGGCTCGTGAAAATTATGACGCGCACGTAGCCGTAAAGAAACTGGATATAGGCAAACTGCTGCGCGATACTACTATGGGCACCTTAGCGCTGGAGGCTTCCGCCAAAGGCGCAGGCTTTCGTATGGAAGCTATAAATGCAAAAGTAAATTTGCTGGTGAAAGAATTTAGCTATAATCATTATACCTATCGGGATCTGACGGTTGATGGAACATTGAAGAAATACTTCTTTTCCGGTGATGCGAAGATGCACGATAAAAATCTGGATCTCACGCTGAAGGGAGATCTTAATTACAGCGAAGATATACCGCTCTATAAATTTACCTTCAACCTGATCAATGCCGACTTCAAAGCGCTGCATCTTACCGAACGGCCACTGCGGGCACGCGGTATACTGGATGTGAACCTGGCAACGTCTGACTTTCGTGTACTGAACGGGCACGTGGATATACGGCACGTTGCTGTATTTAATGGTTCGAAACTATATGCGGTCGATTCTCTTCTCTTTGCTTCGATCGATCAGCAAGGCAAAAGCGAAATCGAAATTCATTCGGATATTTTATCAGGAGAGTTTAAAGGCAACATCAATATATTTAGTCTGCCCGAAGCCCTTCAGCGACATATCAATCATTACTTTGCACTGCACGATTCTGTATTCGATAAACCCGTGGAACCACAAAATTTCGATTTCAACCTCGTTATCAAAAATACTGATCTGCTAACGGAAATCATCTTTCCTGATCTCGAACCTTTTGTACCCGGACAAATTGCCGGTGAGTTTGATAGCGAAGCCAAACGACTATGGCTGGCGGTAAAGCTGGCCAGGATAAACTATGCGGGTCTTCGTATGGACTCGATAGTGTTCGGTATAAATTCGAATGAGCAATCGCTTGACTATACCTTCGAAATGAAAAAGCTTCATTATGATACTCTGCGTATGGAGGCATTGAAGCTGGCAGGGAGTATAATGAACGATTCTATCTATACCCGCTTCACCATTCTGGATTCGTTGCAAAAAGAAAAATATATACTGGGTGGTGTATTCAACAGTTATAAAAATGATTTTCAGTTTCGCTTCCTGCAAGATCAACTGATGCTGAATTATGAGCCGTGGAAAACACCACTCTATAATACACTTCGCTTTACAGGGAACGGTGTAACCCCTAACAATTTTTATATAGCCAAAGGTGATGAGCGCATTCTTTTATTCAAGAAAGAAGACAAAGACTCCACGTTAAATTTATCATTCCATGAAGTGGATATGAAAAACATAACCAGCCTGGTGGAAGGCGCCACACCGCTGAAGGGTATTATTGATGGCGACCTGAACATGGGCTCGGCACAGTCGGCATCGTTTAACACCACACTATATATACATAAGCTGGCTATACTCGATCGTCCGTGGGGCGATCTGTCACTGGCGCTGGGGAAAACAGCAGACGGCCCGTTAAATATAGATCTCCGTGCAGAAGGCAGTAATATGGAACTGGTTGCTGCGGGATATATAACTTCGCAGGAAGAACAACCGAAGATCCATTTTAAAACTTCGTTAACACGCCTTGATCTCGCGGCCATTGAACCCCTTACCATGAAGCAGGTAAAAAATATGAAAGGCTCGCTTACAGGCGAAGTTAAGATTGAAGGCTATACCAGCAAACCTGCTATCGATGGTATACTTACTTTTAAAGAGGCAACGTTTACACCTGCTATTATCGGCAGTAAATTTCTATTGGAGAATGAAAGTATACAGCTTACCGGATCAGGACTCACACTGAGTAAATTCAAAATCAAAGACGACAAGAATAATATTGCTGTGATCGATGGCAGCATCAAGACCACTACGTTCCGTTCTTTCGACCTTGCTCTTACGCTTAATGCTGATGACTTTCAACTTATCAACACTACAGAAGATGATAACGATCTCTTCTATGGCAATGTGCGCATCAATACAAAAGCAAGAATTACCGGCACATCCGATTTTCCGAAAGTACAAATGAACGCGAGCCTCAGCAAAGGCAGCGAGTTCACCTATATTGTTCCGCAAACACAGAAAACAATTCTGGAACAGGAGGGCATCGTAAAGTTTGTTGATCGCGATGCAGAAAAAGATCCGTTCCTCTCTTCGATACAACCGGAAGATACGGTAACATCTAAATTTACCGGTATAGATCTTTCCGCCAACATTGAGCTTACCGATGGAGAAACGTTTAATATCATTGTTGATCCTGCTACGGGCGATAAACTTTCAGTTAAAGGAAATTCAACCTTAACGTTTGGCATCGATGAAACCGGTGATATGGAGTTATCGGGACGGTATGAAATTACGCAGGGTACCTATAATCTTTCGTTCTATAAACTGGTGAAGCGCGAATTCTCTATCGAGAAAGGAAGTACCATTACCTGGTCAGGCGATCTGCTGCAACCGGAAATGAATATACGTGCACTCTACAAAGTAGAAACCTCTCCTATCGACCTGGTGGCCAGTCAGCTTACCTCTTCGAGTGCAGAAGAGTTTAACACCTACCGGCAACGGCTTCCCTTCGAGGTATATCTGATTATAGAAGGAAATTTACTCACACCGGATATACACTTTCAACTGGATATGCCGCAAGACAAACAGAATGCGTTTGGCGGCACTATATATGCCAAGATCAAAGACATTAATACGCGCGAATCGGATCTGAACAAACAGGTATTTGCCTTGTTGATACTGAAGCGCTTTATATCCGATAATCCATTGGAGAGTCAGGGAGGATCAGATATGGCCGCTACGGCCCGCACCAGTGTGAGTCGTATACTGAGTGACCAGCTGAATCGGCTCTCGGAAAATATAAAAGGTGTACAACTTTCGTTTGATGTGAAGTCGTATGAAGATTATACCTCGGGCAGAGCCGAAGGACAAACTGAGTTACAGTTAGGGTTATCAAAATCATTACTCAATAACCGGCTCGTAGTAAAAGTATCGGGCAACGTAGATGTTGAGGGAAATACTTCCAACCAAAGTTCTCTAGGCGACTATATCGGTGATCTTGCGCTGGAGTATAAATTAACCGAGGATGGAAGGCTTCGCATTACCGGTTTCCGGAACAGCAACTATGATATGATTGATGGTGAACTGATCGAGACCGGTGCCGGCATTATATATATCAAGGATTACGATACACTTCGCGAACTTTTTAAAGCCAATGCAAAGCAAAACTGATCTTCGCGGAACATATCGTACATCGTCTCTGTCATACCTTCTGCTCACAACGGTATGGCTGCTGGTTTCCTGCACGGGTACAAAATATCTGAAAGAAGATGAAGTATTCTATAACGGAGCCGAGATCAACTTCGAAACTCCGGAGAGTCGCGTAGGCCGCAAGAAGATATTGCGTAAAGAGTTGCAAACCTATATCAACCCCAAGCCCAACGGGCGTTTACTGAAGGCGCGTCCCGGTGTATGGTTCTACTATATAGCTGGCACACCAAAAAAGAAAAAGGGAGGGTTACGAAATTTTATACGCAACAAGCTGGGCGCACCACCGGTGTTTATGAAAGAGACTACACCCGACCGCACGGCTAAAATACTGGAAGGACAACTGCACAACGAAGGTTATTTTCGCTCTACGGTGAGCCAGGAAACGATCATCAAAGGAAAGGAAGGCAAAGTAATATATACCGTACAGCTATACCGGCCGTTCCGCTTGCGTAGTATACAATACCCGCAACCAAAAGATAGTATATATAAAGCTATACTTCAGTCGCTGCAACAGGAATCGCTGCTGGATACCGGTCAACGTTTTGATGTGGAGCGCATGCAGGCTGAGCAGATGCGCATAGAAGAAGTAGTAGAGAACTATGGCTTCTATTACTTCGACAACCGCTATCTCGTATTTGAAGCCGACAGCACTGTAGGTAAACGAAAAGTAGATCTTACGCTGAAGCTTGAAAAAGATATACCCCCGCGCGCGCGCAGAATATATCATCTCGATCAGATTCGGGTATTCCCGAATTATAGTTTATCTACTGACAGTATACAAACCACCAAAGCCGATACTACTGCCATCAACGGCTACGATTATATTGATGATAAACATGCGTTCCGCCCGGAGATCATTACCGATGTGATCAACCTGAAGAAAGGACACATTTACAGTCGCGAGGCACAAGAACTTACGCTTACACACCTGATGGGATTGGGTGCATTCAAATTTGTGAATGTAAAATTCATGGAGTCTCCGCGAAAAGATTCTTCCATGCTGGATGCCAATATATACCTTACCCCCCTCAGGAAGAAGTCGCTGCGAGCAGAAGTGCAGGCTGTTTCCAAATCGAATAACTTTGTCGGGCCAGGTGTAGCCTTCACGTTTACCAACCGGAATTTTTTGCGCGGTGCTGAATTATTCCAGTTGAAATTAAATACATCATACGAATCGCAGATCAGCCGGCAGGTGTCCGGTGCATTAAATTCTTTTGAGGCAGGGCTCGAGTCGAGTCTTACTATACCGCGTTTTATATCGCCCATCAGGATCAATTATAATTCAAGTCGCTATTTACCCAAGACACAATTCAAGATCGGTTTCAATTTGCAGAATCGCGTGAGCTTCTTCCGTATCAACTCCTTCAATGCCGGCTACGGGTATAACTGGAAGGAAAGTATATCGAAATCGCACGAGCTTTTCCCTATTGATATAAACTTTGTTCGCACCGATAAAAAATCAGCAGCGTTTGAAGCATTGCTCGCCAGCAACAGTGTACTCGCCAGTTCGTTCGAAGATCAGTTTATCATTGGCACGCGTTACTCGTATACACTCAACACACAGCTCTCCGAGAGCATGGCATTGAAATATGAAGAGAAGAAATACCGCGAACATAATTTTTATCTTAACGGAACTATAGATGTAGCCGGTAACCTGCTTAACACCGTACAGAAAACAATTAAAAAAGGTGAAGAGCCTTACGAAATATTCAACTCACCATACTCACAATATATACGGGGAGATATAGACTTTCGCTATTACTGGCAACTGGATGCGCACAACAAAATTGCCACGCGCATTGTTACCGGTATAGGCTATGCCTACGGTAATTCTACTACGATGCCCTATATCAAGCAGTTTGCCATTGGCGGATCGAATAGTATACGGGCATTTCCGGCACGCTCTATCGGTCCGGGTTCGTATGATGTGCGCAGCGATCCGGCACGCAACAATTCTTTGTTTGTAGATCAGCGTGGTGATATGAAACTGGAAGGCAATGCAGAGTTTCGCTTCGATCTGATCAAGTCGATGAAAGGTGCATTGTTTGTAGATGCCGGTAACATCTGGCTGCTGCGCAACGACTCCACCCGCGCAGGCGGACAATTTCATCGCGACACCTTTCTGAAACAACTGGCCGTAGGCACCGGAGCCGGTCTGCGATTTGATTTCAGTTTCTTTATACTTCGGTTGGATGTAGCCTTTCCATTGCGCAGACCAAACGAAGGCTGGGTAACAAAAGATATAGATCTAGGCAGCTCGCGATGGAGAGGTAATAACCTGGTGTTTAATATAGCGATTGGATATCCATTCTAGGGTTAGCCGTTATCGGTTAAACGTATTTAAAAAAGCTGCTGGCTTCTGGCTACTAGCTGCTGGAGGTGTGCCGGAATGGAAGTGTGTATTTATACTGCAACATTCGTTAATCGATGTTCCTTATCCCGTTAATAATTATCCGAAAGAGTAAAAGGCACAGTTAACAAATAGAGAAATTAAATATCGAACAAGGAACACCGATTAACGAATGGCGAAGTATAAAAAGTCTGGAAGACAGAAGTCCGAAATCACTTCCCACTCACGATTAACTATTAACAGCTAACGGCTAGCGCCTACTCCAATAGCTTAATAAAGTATCCTCCCACTACGCTTCTCGCCTGAAAGCCTACTTGTTTGCCATCGGTGGTTTCGTGCCAGTCGCTGAGCGGAACCCGGGTTGGAGTTTGCGTGGCGTATTTATATATAGGCGATATGAGTGCTTTGAAATCATTGGGGTTATCAGCAAGCGTTGCTGTCCAGATAATCCAGTCAGATTTAGTATAGGTCTTGCGACTATCCAGCGGTAAACCAAATTTATTCTGTTTGCCTAAGTAGTATTTGATCTCCTTTTTATACACCGATGTTGGGAATAAATTCAGTTGAAGTAATTTATCCCATGCTAAATTATACTTCTGGCTCCACGTGCCCGGTTTGCCAAAAGCTAATGTATAGTGATCGCCATCATCCGCCAGGGCAATCCATCGTTTTGCAAAGTCTTCCGCTACCTTCCTGTATTTGGAGGCTGTATCTTTTTCACCAAGCATGTCGGCAAGCATCGCATAGGCTCCTATACCTACAATCGCTTTTACGGAGAGGTTGGCATTGCGCGCGAGGTGTCCGGCAAAATCATCGGTACATAATTGATTGGCCGGATCAAATCCGTCTTTCTCCAGGAACTGTACCCATTGCGTAAGCGTCTGCCAATGGAGTTTGGCGTAATTAGCATTTCCTTCGCGCTTCGCTATAGCGGCTGTAAGGATGATCATGTTACCCGATTCTTCCACCGGCATATCTTCACCATATACCTGTGCGCTAACCACCGGATACGTACCCAGATCATGTGCAGCCCACGGCTTCTTCCATTTACCACTTTCGCTATAGTAAAATATACCATTGAGCATACCCTTCAGTAAATCCGGATTATATACCAGGAACAATGGCGCAGACGGGTAGGTAACATCTACTGTATTGATACACCCGTTGCTATAATTCTCTTTCGACAGAAAGAGTATATCTCCCTGCGGACTTTTTACCAGCTTGTGCGCTGCTATAGCCTGGCGATAGGCTAACGCACAAAGTTTTGCATACTCCTCTCCACCTGCCTGCGTGGCACGGGTATATAATCCCTGATCAAATGTTGTGCATAGTTTTATCAGCGAAGGATAATCCTGCAACGCCAGCGTGAGTTGTTTCTCTATAGTTTGCAACGCATCCTGCCGCCACCACGGACGCAGGTTCTCTCCAAAGTATTGTATCGCATATATATCATCGTATCCCACCAGGAACAATTGCTCTTTTACTTCACTGCCAATTTGCCCCAGCGGTACCGTTGTACTGAGCGTAAGATTTTTTCCTTCCACCGTATGTTGAGTACTGTTTGCTTTACCGGAAGTAAATACCGCTGCTCCTTCTTCGGCCGTTGTTATACTTTGCTGTGCCTGCGCGGATAGTGGTACAGCTATATAGCTATATCCCCAGTCGATGCGCAAGTCATCGCCCTTCTTGGCCAGCACGGGTTGCTCTTTTGTACCGGCTTTTAATATAGATAGTTTGTCGGTAGTATAGTGTTGCGCTACTACATCCTGTACCGGCAGGTTGGTAGCTAACGCGGTAGATGCTCCGAAATATACCTCTACGTTGTGACTGGCTCCGTCATTCGCTTTTACTTTATAAGATATATAGGAAACCGGCCGCGAGAGTATAGCAAGATCATTCATCAGCAGAGGCGATGTAAAGGTGAGTGTAACATCTGCCTTACCGCAGGTAAATTCATAACGCGTTTGCGTAGCCGAAATATATACCTGCTTCTGCTGCGCCTGTACTATATCTGCTTTTTTCTGCACCACAGGCTCTTGTACCAAACCCGCATCCAGCCATGCGCCTCCTCCTGTGTTCTCTACATGTATCGCCAGTATATTTTCACCTTTCTTCAATAATTTTCGGGCGGCAGCATCCAGTGGAAAGTATTGAAACTTGTTGAGCCACCCGGCATAGCGGTACACCTGCTGACCATTAATATATACCTCGGCATTGTCATCGTGCTGCAGTTTCAATAAAAGATTGTTTAAATCCGTTTGCTCCAATGTAAATGTTCTCCTAATCCAGAGATCGCGCGAAAGCCAGAGTGTGTTGGATACACCCTTACTATCGCCAAAGGGAGCCTTGCCGATTTTCCAGGCCTGGTCATCAAACGCAGGTTTCATCCAGTCGGCAGCGGGTGTTGCTTCAGTATATTTACTTTCATAGGCTGTTTCATCAGAAGCTGGCAAAACCGTCTGGTATACTTTAGCGCTATTCCCCAACACGCGGTATACTGTGCCATCTACCTTTACCAGGCCGGTAAGCGATTGGTCTTGTCCTGTCCAGTGTTTGGTGGGTGATGCGTTGAGTTGATCGGTAAACGACCACACACTAAAATAAGGATCGTGTATAATAAGCGGATAAGCCGGTGCTTTTTCCATTTGTGCGTATAGCCCGGCCGGGATCAATAAAAAAAGAAGTAATGCGAGTGTCACTTTATTATTGACACTCATACGGATATATACATTGCTCAGGGTCATGGTTGTGGGGGATATAGTAAACCTGAAATAAAATTATTTGCGAAGCTCGTTCCGAACGTAAGGAAAACAAACCACACATTGAGTTTCTGTTTGGAAATTAGAGTGTAATCATGAAAATTAGAAACCGTTTATAAATTTATTAAACTAAATACCGGCTCTCCAGAAACTTTTACCTATGCGCAGCGTTCTTACAAGAAGTTTACAGGTAAATATTTAAAAAATATTCATGCAATGCCCCTGGCCTTCCGGGGGCATTTTTGCGTATAACACCCAATTAAAACTAAAACCAAAAACAAAAGCCATGAAAAGAATCGCCTTTTTAACACTTGCATTCGCAACTATGCTTACGGCAGCATTTGCGCAAGACAAACCTGCCAGCCCTAAAGCAGAAACAGCCGGCAAGATCGGTGCTGCCAATGTAAAGATCGTTTACTGCCAGCCATCTGCCCGTGGTCGTAAAATTATGGGTGGCCTCGTTCCATTCGGTGAAGTATGGAGAACCGGTGCCAACGAAGCTACTACTATAGAAGTAGACAAGCCGGTAAAGATTGAAGGTAAAGATTTAGCGGCCGGTAAATATTCGCTCTTTACTATACCTGGCGAAAATGAATGGACCATTATTGTTAACAAAGAAGCAAAACAATGGGGTGCTTACAATTATAAAAGTGCGGATGATGTTTTTCGTGTAGCAGTAAAACCTGGCAAGACTCCTGCTTTTGTTGAGACCTTTGTTATTGCGGTTGAAAAAGACCAAGTGGTAATGAAATGGGAAAATACTTCCGTTGCTTTTAAAGTAAAGGGCTAGATCTTAGAAAAATTTACAAGAACTTTGTGCCACTGCTCTCGCGGTGGCACAACTTTTTTTAACGCACCGAGGCTAGTATATTTCGTCCGTTAAGAACCCGAAATGCAAAAGATTCTTGGCCGCTATGACCGTGTTGATCTGCCCGAACTGGGCCTTCAGAATATTCATGCTAAAATTGATACCGGTGCTTTTACTTCCAGCCTGCATTGTTCCAAAGCCGATATAGTAAACGGAAATTTAGAATTTGTACTCTTAGATGAAGAACATCCTGAATTTACAGGCATGAAATTTATCTTCCCCCACTTTGAAGTAAGAGATATAAAAAATTCTTTTGGTGAAAGTGAGCGCAGATTCGTTATTGTTACAACATTAAAAATTTTTAACGAAGAAATAATAACAGAATTTTCACTGAGCAACCGGGGTTCACTTAAATTTCCGATCTTAATAGGACGAAAGATCTTGCGCGACCGTTTTGTCATAGATGTAAAGAAAAAGAACCTCTCTTATAAAGAGAAAAGAAAATTGCAACGTGCCCTGAAACAAAACAAAGGTTAGACGCTCGTATGAACATTGCTATACTTTCACGCAACCCTAAATTATACTCCACCCAACGCTTAAAAGAAGCCGGTGAAGCACGCGGTCATACCGTAGAGATCATTGACCACATGAAGTGTGTGCTGTTCATTGAGAAAAAAAATCCCGTGGTGCTATACCAGGGAAGAAAGCTCGATTACTTTGATGCGATCATTCCCCGCATCGGAGCCTCGGTAACATTTTATGGCGCAGCCGTAGTGCGACAGTTTGAGATGATGAAAGTTTTCTCTGCTGTTGAGTCGCAGGCACTGATCCGCTCTCGCGATAAACTTCGCAGCCTGCAGATACTTTCCCGTGCAGGACTCGGTTTACCGAAAACTGTTTTCATGGATTACTCTGCCGATGCAGAAGATGTACTCGAAGCCGTTGGTGGTGCCCCGGTAATTATAAAACTCCTGGAAGGAACACAAGGACTCGGAGTAATGCTGGCCGAAAATAAAAAAGCAGCTCAATCGGTGATCGAAGCGTTTCACGGTGTGCATGCCCGCATCATTGTACAGGAGTTTGTTAAGGAAGCAAAAGGTGCCGACCTCCGTGCATTTGTAGTAGATGGCGAAGTAGTAGGCGCTATGCGCAGACAAGCGAAAGATGGTGAGTTCCGTTCTAACCTGCACCGCGGTGGAGAAGCTACTGTAATAAAACTCAGTCGCGTGGAAAAACATGCTGCTATTACTGCTGCCAAAAAAGTAGGACTTACGGTAGCGGGTGTAGATATGCTCCCTTCCAAACGCGGACCACTCATAATTGAAGTAAATTCATCCCCCGGCCTGGAAGGTATAGAAGCCGCCACCCAGGTAAATATAGCCGACAAGATTATCCGCTTTGTTGAGAAACACGCCCTGAAGAAGAAAATTCAGAAAGACAAAGTAAATGCTTAAAAGCTGCTGGCTTCAGGCTGCTGGATACTAGTTAATAGTGCAGTCGGGTATTCTCCCCTGACCGACTAAAATCTTTCCTATAGAAAATATAACAGTGCAGTCAGGTGCTCCACCTGACTGCCTAAATCTCTGGTATAAATATACTTTGCTATATTTACTCCATGCTCTCTGTGCCTCCTTTGTGTATCGCTGTGTCATTGGGTTTCTTACTCACGCAGAAGTTGGCAATCAGTGGCTACTAATAGTTGTCTTTACTATATTTCCTACCTCTACATCTCCTGCCTTATCGAAGGCTCCGGCTGCATATAGCTCACCGTTGTAAATCGCAAAGGCGTGAATCGATCCATCAGCACCAGCACCTATTGCCTTCCAGCCTGATCCGTCATACAACGCAACTCCATTCGCAGATATACCGGCTGCTTCGCGAAACTCACCACCGGCATACAGTATATTTTCGTGCGAGAAGAGTATATATACGGCTGTCCTTGCCCGGTTTATATAGTAACCAATAGGACTCCCTACCGAAGACCAGCTCTTGCCATCGGTCTCCGCTACCATGGATACATCTTTACCATTCGCGTGACTAAAATATCCGCTTGCGCAAAGTTTATCTTTATTTACTGCCAGGCTTGTAATCGCACCATTGAATATGGCTACACCTGTCCACTGCTTGCCATCCCAACGAAACAGATTTTCTTTTTTGTTATCCGCAGCATCGGTAGAAAATGTACCGCCTGCATATAGTTCACCTTTATATTCTGTAAGTGCGAATACATTATTCGGCAACCCCGTTCCCACTGCGTGCCATGCACTACCATTCCAGCGTGCTATACTTTCTGCCGGTTGTTTACCCGCCTCCGTAAATTCTCCCGCTACATATAGTTCATCCTTATATACACACAAGGCCCGTGCTTCCTGGTTAATGCCTCCTTCCACGCCCGACCATGTTTTACCATTTCCAGCGCGCTATATTTCTTACAGCTATATTTCCGGCTTTATCAAAAAGTCCTGTAGCATACAGTTCATTTTTATATACACACAATGCAGTAATCATCGATCCCTGTATACCATTGCCAACCGGCAGCCATTCTTTTCCATTCCAACGGGCAATGTTAGAAGCTTTCTTGCCTCCGGCAGTTTTAAACGAACCGGCTGCATATAGCTCACCCTGGTATACTACCAGCGCATTAATATTTCCATTACTATCACGTGAAGTTTCATCGTCTCTGATCTGTGGCAATACTTCTTTTTTTACCGGCTCTCCCTGCACACCTCCTCCTACAGGCATCCACTGCGCCTCCGCACTTATTGCTATTACTGACATTGCTATAATCGTTTTTATTTTATTCATACTCCTGTTTTGATTTATAGATGCACATCCGCTGGGAAATCCATAAGGCAAGTATTGAAATTATAACGGAATTGAATATCGAACAAGGAACATCGATTAACGAATGTTAAAGTTGGTGGTGGTAGTGGATGGCACTGAACACTTTTCGCGATTAACGGATAACTGTTAACGATTAACAAGTAACGACTAACCGCCAAAGCCTATAAATGCTTAACTTTCCGTGATTTACTGTATGAAAGAACTGAAGATCGCTGGTACTACTATTCTGCCCGGAGAATTTAAGGAGATCGATATTAACATTGCCCGGCTGCCTTCGCACACGATCATCGATACACCGATCTATGTTTCGCGCGGTCTGGAAGACGGGCCGGTGCTGGCACTGATTGCCGGGATGCATGGCGATGAGATCAATGGTATGGAGATCGTGCGCAGAATACTGGATGGCGGCATGCATCAGCCCAAGCGCGGCACGGTAATTTGCATGCCTATCATTAACATGTATGGATTTCTGAATTACTCGCGCGATGTTCCGGATGGTAAAGATATAAATCGCTCATTCCCGGGTTCGCGTAATGGCTCGCTGGCCAGTCGCGTGGCCTATCATCTTATGCACGAAGTTATACCCGTTATCGACTACGGTATCGACTTTCATACCGGTGGGGCTATGCGCGCCAACTATCCGCAAGTACGCGCTCTGCTTACTGACGATAAAAATATAGAGCTGGCAGAAGCTTTTCATGCACCGTTTACACTCAACTCTCCGTTCCGACCTAATTCCTTGCGTAAGGAAGCCTCCAGGCGTGGTAAATATATTATAGTATATGAAGGTGGTGAATCGCTTCGCTTTGATCAGAACGCCATCAAGGAAGGTATAGCAGGTACGTTGCGCCTGATGAAACACCTCAATATGATCGATGAAGCTCCACAGCCGGATGTTGAAAATAAAGTGATCTGGAGTACTACGTGGATCCGCGCAAAAAATGCGGGGCTCTTTCAAACCAATGTATACTGCGGACAATTAGTGCAGAAGGATGAGTGGGTTGGAACGATTACCGATCCCTTTGGTGAATTTAAAGAGAAAGTTACCGCGCCTGTAACAGGTTACGTAGTAGGACTCAATAATATACCGGTCATCAACGCAGGCGATGCGCTCATGCACATTGGTATGGATAATATGTGCAGACTGGATAATTTCGGAGACTGAGCGCGTGGAAAAATTTCTGGAGCAATACGGATATATAGCCTTGATGATCGGCACTTTTCTGGAAGGAGAAACTTCTATACTGGTAGCATCATCATTAATCCATCATGGATTGTTTGAAGGCCCCTATACAGTGTTCTTTGGATTTGCCGGATCGTTTATCAGCGACTGGCTATACTATACCATCGGTCGGCTTAATGGCAAATATTTTATTGAACGCAGACCGGCACTGAAAGAAAAATTCCAACCGGTGGCGCTCTTCTTCGGAAAACATAAACTGCAGATTCTGTTTACCTACCGGTTTCTCTATGGCTTTCGTATCATCATTCCGTTGATCATTGGTATGAGTCGTGTGCGCCCGCTTCAGTTTTTACTCTATAGTATTATCAGTGGTGTGATATGGGCATCTACTGTAAGTACCATCGGCTATTTTGTAGGAAAGTTCTTCGACCTGAAGACAGATGCTTTTGAAGAAAATATACTGTTGATTGTTCTTGGATTTGCCTGCTTCGGATTAGTTATCGGCTACCTGGTAAAACGCATTACCAGCAAAGAGATTGCCCCACATACACCGGAGTCTTAAGCGTGTTGTTTCAATGAGTTTATAAGCGAAACAAATACACCTTCTTTCAATGAATAGGTAGAAACGCGAATGCGTCTGAAAGCGTGGTGCTCCAGCAGATAACGTATCAGGCAACACGCCACAACGATCATGTCTACACGCATCTCGATCATACCGGGTATAAGCATGCGCTCTGCGCGATTCTTCTGAAGCAGCTCCTGGTATATTTCATAAAATCCTGCCAACGACAAAGGTGTTTCAATCTCCTCTGCCGTTTTATGAATATCGTGTTGAATACAGAATATATCGCTGAGTGTATCAAATGTACCGGACGATCCTATCAGTATCTCCGGATGGTGAATCTTTAACGCATCAAACACGGGCACCAGTGCTTCAGCAAAGTAGGCATCGAGTGCTTCTATCTCGGCTGGTGTTATCGGGTCGTTCTTATGGAACTGTTCGAGCAGTCGCTGCGCGCCTATTTCAAGACTGCGCTTCCAGAAGATAGTATCATTATCGCCAATAATAAACTCAACACTGCCACCTCCTATATCTATGATGAGCGATTTCTCGTGTTCCATGTGCAGCGCAGCTTTTACCCCGAGGTAAATAAATTCCGCCTCCTTGTCGCCAGAAATTATATTAACATCAATATTGGTAAGTGCTTTTATTTTTGATACCACCTCCTCGCTATTGCTCGCATTACGCAACGCACTCGTGCCGAAAGCATATACATGCGTTACGCCCGTGAGCTCAATGGTATTCTTAAAACTTTGCATAGCAAGCAGCGCACGATGGATGCCTGCTTCGGTAATCACTCCCTGGTTGATGCCACCCATACCGATCTTTACTGCCAGTCGCTCGCGTGAAATGATGCGATAACCGCGTTCATCCGCTTCGGCAATCAACAGGTGGAACGTGTTCGTTCCCATGTCAATGATGGCAATTTTACTATTCATGGGTCGTAGGAGGCGCGTGAAGATACTAATTTATTATTCACAGGCAACAGCGAAAGTGCGGTTAGCCGGTACACGTTATTCGTTGCCTGTTATACGTTAGTCGTTAGTCGTCATCCATAAGATCGACTTATGCTATTAACTGATAACGGTTAACGGTTCATGATTATATTTAAGTCAAATTCTTACCCAAGATGGCCAAACGAATAACCCGGGAATCTGCATTGCAGCAAAAGTTCGATGAACTGGAACGTAAAAATCAGGAAGCGCTGACTGGCGGTGGCGAAAAACGCATTGAGCAACAGCGCGCTAAAGGAAAACTTACTGCCCGCGAACGCATTCATGTTTTACTGGACGAGGGTTCTTTCGAAGAACTCGGAAAGTTTGTAATGCACCGCAGCAAAGATTTTGGTCTCGACAAAGAATATTATCTCGGTGATGGTGTAGTGACCGGGTACGGCACTGTAAACGGTAGGCTGGTATATGTGTTCTCGCAAGACTTCACAGTATTTGGCGGTACACTTTCCGAAACACATGCAGAGAAAATTGTAAAGATCATGGACCTGGCCATGAAGAACGGAGCACCGATCATCGGTCTGAACGATTCGGGTGGAGCCCGCATCCAGGAAGGTGTAGTATCACTGGGTGGCTATGCGGATATATTTTACAGAAATACACTTGCATCAGGCGTGATCCCTCAGATCTCTGCCATCATGGGCCCATGCGCTGGAGGCGCAGTATATTCTCCGGCTATCACTGATTTTATTTTCATGGTAGAAAATACATCGTTCATGTTTGTTACCGGGCCAAACGTAGTAAAGACCGTAACACACGAGAACGTAACGGCAGAAGAATTAGGTGGCGCACAAACACACAGCTCCAAGAGTGGCGTTACACATTTTGCCTGCGCAAATGAAATTGAGTGTATTACCTATCTGAAGAAATTACTCAGCTATATTCCGCAGAACTGCGAAGACGAGGCACCACGGTTGCCCTATACTGCCGGCAACGAAAAACGCGAAGTACTCAACAACATTATACCTGCCAACCCGAACCAACCGTATGATATGCGCGAGGTTATCAACGAAGTGGTAGATGAAGGAAGCTTCTTTGAAGTACATAAGAATTTTGCTGAAAATATAGTAGTGGGCTTTGCCCGTATAGCAGGTCGCAGTATTGGTGTTGTAGGCAACCAACCCGCATCACTTGCAGGTGTATTGGATATAAACTCCAGCGTAAAAGGTGCGCGCTTTGTTCGCTTCTGCGATTGCTTTAATATACCGCTGCTGGTGTTTGAAGATGTACCCGGATTTTTACCCGGCACTGACCAGGAGTGGCATGGTATAATTACCAACGGAGCAAAATTACTCTTCGCATTTTCGGAAGCTACCGTGCCGCGCGTTACGGTTATCACGCGCAAAGCCTACGGTGGTGCATACGATGTGATGAACTCCAAACATATAGGGGCCGACCTGAACTATGCATGGCCTACTGCCGAGATTGCCGTGATGGGTGCCAAAGGTGCATCGGAGATTATATTCAAGAAAGAAATTGCCGAAGCAAGCAGTCCCGAAGCCAAGCTTAATGAGAAGATCGATGAATATACCGTGAAGTTTGCCAACCCCTATCGCGCAGCACACCGCGGCTATATAGATGAAGTTATATACCCTGACCAGACTCGCGAAAAACTGATCCGTGCATTTGCCATGCTGGAAAACAAAGTAGCCAAACTCCCCAGGAAAAAACACAGTAACATTCCACTATAAGAGAGTATAACAACACTATATATTTCGTTTAACGCTTAGTACATCGAACCAAGACATTGAACCATTAACCTGAAACATAATGACCACCCGCAGAAAATTTATTCAACTCTCCGCACTGGGTGCATCGTTCTTACCCTTTAGCAAGAGCTTTGCAAAAAGCGCGGCCCCGCAGAAGCCGATCGTTCTTTCTACCTGGAACTTCGGTCTTGCTGCCAATGTAGAAGCCTGGAAAATTCTATCATCCGGAGGAAGAGCATTGGATGCTGTTGAAGCCGGAGCACGTGTACCGGAAGGTGATCCAAAAGAAACATCCGTAGGACTTGGCGGATTACCCGATCGTGATGGTCACGTTACACTCGATGCGTGCATCATGGATGAGAACGGCAACTGTGGTTCTGTACTTTTTCTGGAACACATCGTTCATCCTATATCTGTAGCGCGTAAGGTGATGGAAAAAACTCCGCACGTTATACTCGCAGGCGAAGGCGCATTACAGTTCGCATTAGCGAACGGATTTAAAAAAGAAAAACTGCTTACAAAAGAATCGGAGAAAGCATGGAAAGAGTGGTTGAAGAAAGCTGAGTATAAACCGATCGCCAATATAGAAAATCATGACACGATCGGTATCATCGCATTAGATGCAAACGGAAATCTCTCCGGAGCATGTACTACCAGTGGCATGGCCTATAAAATGCATGGTCGCGTGGGCGACTCTCCTATTATAGGTGCTGGACTATATGTCGATAACGAAGTAGGTGCTGCTACCTCTACCGGTGTAGGCGAAGAAGTAATTCGTATAGTGGGATGTCACCTGGTAGTAGAGTTGATGCGCCAGGGTAATTCTCCACAAGATGCGTGTAGGCTGGCCGTTGAACGCATTTTGAAAAAGAGTCCGGAGAAAGCCAAACAGGTACAGGTTGGATTTTTAGCCCTGAACAAACAAGGTGAATACGGAGCATACTGCCTGCAGAAAGGATTTACGTATGCGGTGCATACTTCGGCAGGGAATAATCTGTACGATGGCACGAGCCACTTTTAGTGAGTCGTCAAACGTTATTCGTTAATAGTTATTCCGTTATTCCGTTATTCGGGTAACAGTGTGATGTGATGTCGGGGGGAACACTCGATACGCTTTAGCAGAAAGTATATACTATATATATCATCACACACCAACGAGTAACTGCTAACGAGTAACGGTTAAACAATAACAGAAAAGCCCGGATCTCTCCGGGCTTTTGCTTTCTCAATTTATCTGATAAACAAACTACTAGTAAACTACTTTACTCAGGCTTGTGATCACAGCACCGAGACGTACTGCTTCAAATATACGTTCTTCTTTTGCACCGAGCTCGATCAGTGATGCTTCGTGCGACTTCACGCACATCTCGCAACCATTCACAGCACTTACCGCCAGACTTATCAGTTCAAAGAACTCTTTACCGGTTACAGGGCGCCCCATGATGTTCATCTTGATGCGGGCCGGTATCTCGTTATACTTTTCTTTGTTTACAAAGTGACGGAAGCGATAGAACACATTGTTCGCACTCAACAGCGATGAACACGCTACAGCTTCAGCGATCTCTTCAGGCGAAGCACCTTCCTGACGCGCATTGTCGGCAAAGAATTCACGAAGTATTCTATTCGTGGCATTCACAGCTAATGCAACACCAAGCAGCGCGATCTCCTTCTTCGAAAGATAGTCACTCTCGAAAGAGTTTTTGAAGTTTAGTTTCAGATCCGCGAGGTAACGTGACTTACCTTCTTCAAGCAAGTCGAGCGAATAGGTACTGTAATCCTTCTCTAACTTCAGGAAGTCGAGAAACTCCTGCGTGCTTTCTGAATATGTTATAGTTGATTCCATTACAAACTATACTTTCAATGTCTCTTTACCTTTTTCCCAATTGCAAGGGCAAAGCTCATCTGTTTGAAGTGCATCTAACACGCGGATAACTTCTTTCACGTTACGACCTACGTTCAGGTCATAGATACTTACCCAACGGATAACACCTTGTGGATCGATGATGAACGTTGCGCGGTAAGCGATCTTTTCATTTGGTTCAAGTATACCCAGTTCTTCAGCCAGTGATTTAGAAGTATCAGCCAGCATCGGGAATTTCAGATCGCGGAGATCATCGTGATTTTTTCTCCACGCCAGGTGAACGAACTCGGAGTCAGTAGAAGCACCGATCAGGTTCGCGCTGCGATCACGGAACTCACCATAATTTTTATTGAACTCAGCAATTTCAGTAGGGCAAACAAAAGTGAAATCTTTCGGCCACCAGAACATTACAGTCCAACGACCCTCTTCATTTACGAAGTCTTCTGAACTGATATCAAAAAATTCTTTTCCTTTTTCCAACGATACAACAGCAGCCTTCTTGAACGCAGGGAAGGGCTGACCAACAGAAAGAATACCTTTACTCATAAGATTTTAAAATTGTTTGTTTGTGAATAGCACAAAAATATATTTGCAATTGATATAAACCACATCAATATTACTTATTAATGTATTGGTAATATTTATTACACCGATTTAACGATATTTGCAATCGAATGAACTTGCAACAATTAGAATATATAGTAGCACTTGATATACATCGTAATCACGTGAAGGCTGCTGAACATTGTCATGTAACGCAGCCAACACTGAGCATGATGGTAAAAAAACTGGAAGACGAACTGGATGTAAAAATCTTTCAGAAAGGTGTGCCGCTCAAGCCTACACCTTCCGGTGAGATCATCATTAGTCGCGCGAGGCAGATATTGCAAGAGGTAAAGAACCTGAAGGAATTTATTCGCAGTGAAAAAGATTCGATCGAAGGAGAATTCAGGTTAGGAGTAATTCCGACACTCGCCCCCTATTTACTCCCGCGTTTTCTCAATGAGTTTTTACAAAAACATCCCGGCACATCGTTTACCGTGATGGAGCTGCAAACGCACGAGATCATCAATTACCTGAAAACCAATAGGCTGGACGTTGCTATACTCGTTACTCCTCTCGATGACAAGGAGATTCGCGAGATCCCCATCTTCTACGAACCTATACTGCTATATACCAGCGAAAGCCAGAAGTATTACCAGCAAGATCGCATCAACCTCAAAACTCTCACGTACGACAACCTGCTGATGCTGGAAGAAGGTCACTGCTTTCGCGGCCAGGTAGAAAATTTGTGCTCTGCAAAAAATAAAAAAGCACATCATCAACTCAACTACCAGAGTGGTTCCTTCGAAACACTCAAAGC
>NZ_DATCSD010000484.1:0-3674 GCF_036568665.1 Ohtaekwangia sp.
AAGACTACGCCTTTCTGTTTAGAGGCAAAATCAAAAAATTCTTTGGCTGCCTGCACTATCTGTGGAGTTCCGCCTATACGATCGTGAAAGCTTATAGACATCTGTCTGCGTTTGGTAGCAGACTCTTCGTATAGTTGTGTAAACTCCAGCTTTAATTGTTGAAGAAACTGATCCGCAGAAAAATGTCTTCCTTCAATAAGCAGTATATCGTTGCAACGGAGGGTATAGGGCACAACTACAAAGTTCTTGTTATTAACACCTATAATAAACGGTTCATCACGACTCAGATCATCGATGTGATAAACAAAGCCAAGCTCCTGTAATATTTTCAGCGTATTCTCACCACGTCTCAGCCAGTTGGCATTATACCCTACAGGAGTAAAACCCGTTACCTGCTTTACTATATCTACACCATCTTTGATGAACTTCTTTTCCTCTTCGTACGACATCGCGTATTGCGAACTCCAGTTAATGCCATGCGCAGCAGCTTCGTGTCCGCGTTGTACAATCTCCCTGGCGAGTGCAGGATTCTTCTCTACAGCAGAGCCCACCATGTGTGAAGTAACTTTGATATTATACTTATCCCACAAGTCAAGCATGCGCGGTATACCTTCCTTATAACCGTATTGATACCACGTTTCTGCAGGAAAGTCCCGGAAACCTTGTTGCATGTTCTGCGGGAAAGGACTCTCCGCATGATCCGGCTGCCCTCCTGCTTCAAATTGCATTGATACAGAAATAACCAGTCGCGATCCATCCAGCCATCGCGATGGTTGTGATGAAAGTATATTTTCAGCCTTTGGTGATTTTCCTCCCGCACGTGTAAAGGAAGTCATACCGGCAAGACCCAGCACTCCGGCTGCTTTTAAAAACTCTTTGCGTGTAGCCATAGCGATGTATCGATCAAAGGATCAGTTTCGCTACGCCACCATCTACACGCAGGGCTGTGCCGTTGGTTGCTGATGACAGCGGACTCGCTACATACGTTACCAGGTTTGCCACTTCTTCCACTGTAGCGAAGCGTTGCAGCAAGGATGTAGGCCGTGCAGTCTTAAAGAAATTCTGTTCTGCCTCCTGTGGTGTTACTTTTTGTACCGTTGCAATTTGTTTTACAAACTCCTCTACGCCTTCTGATTTTGTAGGGCCCGGTAAAACAGAATTTACAGTGACCCCGGTTCCTTTGGTGAGCTCTGCCAAACCACGGCTTATCGATAGCTGCGCGGTTTTAGTCATACCGTAATGAATCATCTCTTCCGGTATATTTATAGCCGATTCGCTGGAGATAAAAATGATTCGGCCCCAGTTCTTCGCCAACATCTTGGGGAAGAAATGACGCGACAAACGCACACCGCTCAGTACATTTATTTCATAAAAGCGCAGCCAGTCTTCGTCCGTAATTTCGGTAAAAGCCTTCGGCTCAAATATACCGGCATTGTTTACAAGTATATCTATATCCGGCAGTTGCTGAAGCAGCTTGTTTATATCGGCTACTTTAGAAAAATCGGCCGGTATGCCTGACACGGTAGCAGCAGGATACTTTGCTTTCAACTCCTTTACTGCCTGGTCAACCCGCTGTTGTGTGCGACCATTGATAATAACAGCAGCACCTTCTGCCAGTAAACCTTGTGCTATAGCAAAGCCAATGCCTTGTGTTGAACCGCTTATAAAAGCTGTTTTATTTTTCAATTGTAAATCCATAGTATATTTTATTTTTTCAAAAGATTATCGACTGCAAATGTATTGTGCTGGATGAATGACAACAGTACGGCAAAGAATGCCGCATGAATCAACTGAGAAGGCAATGCTTCCCAATTCTCAATAAGTGTTGTGCCAAGGATGAGCGCGATCATAATTATCCCGCCAGCGATCAACGAAGTTTTTGTAAACAGGCCAAGCAGCAGCAGCAAGCCCACTATAAATTCTGCTATAGGCAATGCGTAGCTGAAGGGAACAACCATTGCTGCTGGCAGCATGGATTTTTCAAAGCTCCCTACCATCCATTGACTGAAACCACTGAGTTTGGGAAGGCGCACCAATCCGTGACCAAACATGCTGGCAGCTATCGCCAGGCGAAGTATAAGAAATGCTGTTGTATTCATATATATACCTATATATAGTATGTGTTTAATATTATGGATCGTTATTCTAAAGCGTAACTACAATTTTACCTTTTGCACGTCCCGTTTCCTGTAGCAGATGTGCATTACCCATATCCTGGAAGCTGAACGTCTGTGGCACATGAGGTTTAATGATACCCTTCTCCAGCAACGCTGCTATCTTGTTCATGTCTTCGCCATTGGATTGCACGAGGAAGAAATAACCCTGTATACCAAGCTGCTTTGCTTTTTCTGTTACCGCTTCTGCCAGTCCGCTGGGTATACTTATCACTGTGCCACCTCGTTTTGTTACTGCCAGACTACGGTCGATCGAATCTCCACCCAAGGTATCTAACACAAAATCTGCATCCTGCACAACATCTTCCAATCGTTCTGTGTGATAATCTATAGGTCGGTCGGCACCAAAACTTTTGACGAGATCTTTATTTGCAGCAGAGGCCGTTCCATATACATACGCACCCAAATGTTTGGCAATCTGTACAGCGAAATGTCCTACACCTCCGGCAGCAGCATGAATTACTACTTTCTGTCCTGCCTGTACATTCGCTTTTATTACCAACGCCTGATATGCAGTCAACGCAGCTAATGTAGCAGCAGCAGCTTCCGTGTGCGATATATTTACCGGCTTCTTTGCAAGGTGGGCCGCAGGAGCAGCAACGTATTCAGCATACGCTTTGCCGTGGCCGGGAAAATTTACCATACCAAAAACCTCATCTCCTTTTTTAAAGTTCACCACCTTGCTGCCAACTTCCGTAACTATACCGGATATATCCCAGCCGATAATCAGTGGACTGATCTCTTTCAACCGCCCATATACTCCTTTACCTGCGCGGGTCTTTACATCTACCGGGTTAATGCTGATCGCTTTTACCTGTACCAGTACTTCATCCGCTTGTATAGCCGGGATCGGCAAATCCTGTTCTATCAGATTTTCTGTACCACCCGGCTGTTTTAAAACAATTGCTTTCATTTCATGAGATTTAACGTTACAAAGATCAAAGGTCGCTCGTTCTGAAAACTTGTAACATTCTTGGAATGTCTTGTACATTTGCAGGATATGGAAATCCAGAATCTGTACGAACCCTTTGAAATAGAATACCTTGAATTAAAGGAGTGCCCTGTAAAAGCGCACAAGCATAATTTCTTTGAGCTGGTATATGTGCTGGAAGGTTCAGGTGTGCAGTGCATCAACAAGAATCAACTTCCCTATGCCGCAGAAAAGTTATTCCTCTTAATGCCTCAGGATTGCCATTCGTTTGAAGTAAATGAAACCACGAAGTTTTTCTTTATCCGCTTCAACGATATTTACCTGAAAACGCAGAGTAAAGAATGGATACAAAAGCTGGAGTTCATTTTTCAGAATACCAATCACCTGCCGGGCTGCATTGTAAAAAACAGGACAGACAAACCCCTGGTGAAGGCCTTGATCGAAGCACTGATTCGCGAGCACGTTAATCAGCAGCACTATCATCGCGAAGTAGTAAAGCAGCTTGTCAACACACTGCTCACGATTGTAGCCCGCAATATCTCCATGAATATACCTTTGGAAGATCACGT
>NZ_DATCSD010000485.1:0-2439 GCF_036568665.1 Ohtaekwangia sp.
CGAATTGAAAGTATAAATTGACGATTGGCACGGAAGAAAACTTTTTTGTCGAGCGCCTCAAAGAGCTCATCGAGACTGGAATTGCTGGTATAGGAATTTCCGTCCAGGCAATGAATATAGGCGAGGTTGTTCTGTGTATAGCAGAAGGCCACATGCTCTACATCTATCGTTACCAGTTCGTCACGCCAGTAGGTGAGTATACGTTTCTTTACTTTCTCTTCTGGTTTTATAGCGGGCGACTCAGTCTGAATTTCCTGTTCCACTTTATCACGATGTTCAGCCAAAGAGGCATTCAATCGCATCAGTGTTTTTACATCGTCTTGTAAACTATCTTTTTCCCGCTCCAGTTTCTTTTCGTAACGGTTGCCCAGATATCGCACTACCACAAACGAGAATATAATAATGAGTATTCCGGAAATGGTACTGATCAATATAAAATTTATTTTGATCACATTGAGCTGCCGTTGTATAGCCGATACGTTGGCGTGGGCTGCCAGCATCCACGGAGTTTCCGGTATCGGATGTACATAGATTATTTCTGTCCGGTCTTCCTGCAGAAATTGCCGCAGTCCGCCATCTGCTTTTCCTCTTCGCAGTATATCTATAAAAGTGGATTTGCCCTCGCTGCCCAATTGCTTTACTTCCGAATTGCGCGATGTTACCTTCATGCCAATCTTCTTCGGATTCGGATTGCAGATTTCAACACCAGAAGTGTCGTACATACAAATAAAACCGGTCTCGGTATTGGTATTTTCAATGCTCCGTTGCAGACCCGCAGCAATTTCGTGCGTTGGTATCCCGCGTTTTAATTGTACTTCCAGCATTCGTGATACTTCGTTGGCTTCGCGCTTGCTTGCTTCCAGTTCGGTACGCAGCAATTCTTCCGTGCTGATCTTGATCAGCCGGCTCAGGCTTACTATATTAATAATCACAACGATGATGGAAATTCCTGAGAATGTTAACAGGTATAAATGATCCTTTCGCATAAAGTCTGCACGTAGATAAGGTAGTTCTTCGTTATAACCAAGACAGAAGAAAGCCACGAAAGAATTAAAAAAAGCCAGATTCATAGGAATTTCGCTGTCACTTTTTCCTTTTCAAAGCCCAAATATTCCCTGTAGCACAGATTTTACCTTATAAACGGATTTTCTCAGGTTTATTTTGTTCAAACATTATACGAACTGTCGTGAGAAAGATTATCATTTTAGTATCGGTGGCAGTTGCCTTCCTCGCTTTGCAGCTGGTTCGCAAGCCACTGGAGAATCCCCCGGTAACGGGCGACTTCTCTGCGCCTGCAGAAGTAAAGGCAATCATTAAACGCTCCTGCTATAATTGTCACTCCAACGAAACAGAATTGCCGTGGTACGATCAGCTTGCACCGGCTTACTGGCTGGTACGGTCACATGTTACCGATGGACGCAGCGTTCTAAATTTTTCCTCGTGGGATAGCCTCTCGGTGGCTGATCAGAAATCCAAACTCTTTGCATCGATCAATAAGATATTATTTCATGAGATGCCCGTGAGAGAATATACATGGATGCATCCTTCTTCAGTTATATCCGAACAGGAGATTGATGTATTGAAAAATTACCTCAAGAGTATGTCTCCTGAAAAGCAGGCTGCTCCTGAAAAATTTCAGGCAATGGAAAATCATTATACCCGTTTTGTAAGCGAAGGCCCAAAGGGAATAGAAGTTACTCCATCGCCCAACGGTATAGCCTATATGCCGGAGTATAAGAACTGGGGTGTTATCAGCACCACCGATCGTTTTGATAATGGAACCATGCGTGTAATTCTTGGAAATGCTATAGCCGTGAATGCTGTTCGCAACCATCAGGTAAATCCGTGGCCGGATGGAGCTATACTTGCCAAAGTAGCCTGGGAGCAATTGATTGATTCAACAGGTTATGCACATACCGGTGAATTCAAGCAGGTTGAGTTTATGATTAAAGACTCGCGCAAGTATGCCACCACAGCCGGTTGGGGTTGGGCGAGATGGAAGGGTATGCAACTGTTGCCCTATGGCAAGAACGAGCTCTTTACACAAGAATGTGTTCAGTGCCACAACCCTATGCGGAAAAGAGATTTTGTGTTTACATCGCCTGCACAATAAATATAGTATATGAAATTCATATCCATACTCCTGTTGTTCATAACAACCGCGTGGCTTGCAGCCTGCTCGCACGAAAGTAAACATGAAGCACATGTTGGCCGAGTGTATGATTCTCTTTCCGGGTCACTGCCGCTCGATCCGCTTAATGGACAAGTAATAACATCGTTAATCAACAAGAAGAATGACACAATGGCCGTACTCTATGGTAACGACACTGCCGTAGCGTTTGCCAGAACAAACCATTCAGGTATATATCCATCAGGAGCCAGACTCTATTTACTCACCTGGCAGGAAAAGGAAGATGCCTATTGGTTCGGAGCCCGTGT
>NZ_DATCSD010000486.1:0-4574 GCF_036568665.1 Ohtaekwangia sp.
TGGGGTGATCGCCTGATCGATGGCAAGACTACCGGACTCGGTATGTGGGAAGCAAGCTATAACAATACTTACCGCGCGATTGATATGATCCCTAAAGATGTGATGATCTGCGACTGGCATTACGAACGTCCTGACAAGACCGCGGTATATTTCGCTATGAAAGGATTACGTGTTGTTACCTGCCCGTGGAGAAATCCACAAGTAGGTGTAGCCCAAGCTGCCGACATGATTACCTTTCGAAAAGATGCTACACCCGAGATGCGCGAAAATTACCAGGGTATAGTTCAAACCGTATGGTCTGATGCCGAAAGTTTTCTTACCGGCTTCTATGCTGTAAAAAAGAAAGACGCCAAACCCGCAGACGAGAATACTCCGTGGAATTGTTTTCGTGCAGTGTTTGTGAAGAATTGAAAGATTAGAGAAATACAGGATTTGAAGATTACAAAATTGGAAGATTGAAAAATTGCCTGGCCTATGCTAGATATATAGTATATTCTAGGAATCTTAAAATTTTCCAATTTTATAATTTTCGAATTTTCCAATCTTCTAATCTTCCAATTTTTCAATCCTCCTACATCTCCACACTCTCCACTATCCCCAGTCGCTCGAGTTGTTGTTCGTATAGTTTGAGGGCGAGGGCTTCGTCTTTGATGTGATAGCGGGCACCTATATATTTTACGGGTACGCCATGATCGAGTATAGGAACGATGGTGGCATCTACCCAATAGTGACTGCCGTCTTTCTTTCGGTTCTTTACTATACCACGGAATGCTTTTCCCTGGCGTATAGTCTTCCACATCAGTTTAAATATTTCTTTCGGCATATCAGCGTGCCTCACGAGGTTGTGAGGTTTACCGATAAGTTCTTCCAATCTATACTGCGATACTTCACAGAACTTTTCATTGGCAAATGTAATCGTTCCATATAGATCAGACTCTGACAATATCGTTGTAAGACCAAGTACACGCTCGCGGACTTCCAGTTCCTGCTTTACCCGTATATTTTCTTCCAACTGCCGCGTGATCTGCTCCTGCATGGCTTTGAGTTCTTCCATGTTCTGTCGCATTTCTTCTTCCTGCGATTGCAGTTGTTCGGTCTGGTGTTGTGATTCTTTGAGCAACTGCTTTACATTTTGATTTACACGCGCGGCCTGTATCACCGAGGCAAAAGCTTCAGCACATTTCTCCAGGAATTTTACCTGGTGTTGCTCCAGCCGTACAAATGAAGCTACTTCCACTACACCTACAACAACTTCTTTATACTTGAGCGGTACAATTACAATACAGGTCGGGTTGGCTGTGCCTAAACCGGAAGTGATGCTAATATAGTCTTGCGGAATATCGTATAACAATACCGTCTCTCCCTCCAGAAAACATTGTCCGGCCATTCCTTCTCCAGCCGTAATAGAATGCGAAAGGAATTTGCGTTTGTCATACGCATAGCATGCTTTCAGATCCAGTACATCATCGTTGTTCTCCTGCACCAGGAAGAGCGAGCCCTGATTACACGACAGATACTTTACAACAAAACGTACAACTTCCTGTGCAAGCGTATCGCTGTCGTTTACCTTTCGCAGTAAATCTCCGAAAGAAGCCAGGCCCTGATTTTCCCATGCCCGCTTCTCTTCCGCTGTTTTACCCGCCAGCAGTTTATCGCGAAAATGTTCGAGATGTTTCGCTACTGTTTTGTTATCAAAGTCTGGCGATACGGAAACATGATACCGCTCGTACTCCAGGTCTTCGATGAAATGTTCCAGCAATGAAAACTGATTCTTCTCCTGTTGCAAACGCTCTTCAATGTGTTGCTCGCGTTCGCTGATCATCTTGCCCATGATATAGAATAACGAAGTGAGAAAGAATGGAGCCGTAAGAATGATCCAGTGTATCGGGTTGTTTTTATACAGATCAACTATACCGGTAAGTCCGGTGCCCTGCTCCTGCGTCCATAGATCCACACCTATCGCGAGTACAATAAGACCGATGCCAGCCCCGAATCCTATATAGCCCATGCTGTAGCGGAAGCGGTTTGAATTCATAGCGAAAAATCCTTCCCTGCGTCTATGGGAGACGTTGTGATCGTTCATAACAATACGTTTTCATCAATAGCTTTCCGAGGATCTTTACTGGCAAACATAGACGACTCTCCCCCATTCCGACCTGACAAAAATCAGGAATATGCCTGACATTGCTCCTGTTTAATTGCTCCAGGGAACATGTATTTAGGGGCATGATAAGTTTTCCATCTCCAGCACAATTGTTAAAGAAGTACGATGTTCCGACACCGCGCTATACCAGCTATCCTACCGTGCCTTACTGGGATACAGATTCGTTCTCGCAGGAAGCATGGCGAAGGGCTGTGCGAAAATCGTTCGAAGAATCGAATCTCACAGACGGTATCAGCCTATATATACATTTACCGTTCTGCGAAAGTCTTTGCACGTATTGCGCCTGCACTACACGCATCACCAAAAATCACGCAGTAGAAATTCCCTATATACGGGCACTCTTGAAAGAATGGGATCACTATAAAGCGATCATGGGCAAAACTCCGGTGATCCGCGAACTACACCTCGGTGGCGGCACACCTACATTTTTCAGTACTCAGAATTTACACTGGCTTATCTCCTATTTACTGGAAGATGTATTGATACACAACAACGCCGAGTTCAGCTTCGAGGGTCATCCGAACAATACAACGGAAGAACATCTGCAAACATTATTCGATCTTGGTTTTACGCGCGTGAGTTATGGCGTACAAGACCTAGACCTGCAAGTGCAAAAAACAATACATCGTATACAGCCCTTTGAAAATCTGCAACGCGCTACCGAACAGGCGCGCGCGATCGGATATGAATCGGTAAGTTTTGACCTGGTATATGGATTACCGTTTCAAACTCCCTTCAGTGTTTCGGATACGATCGAAAAGATACTGACCCTGCGCCCTGACCGTGTTGCCTTCTATAGCTACGCCCATGTACCCTGGCTGAAACCCGGACAACGTGGCTATGAAGAAGCCGATCTTCCTTCACCTGCTTTGAAGCGACACCTCTATGAGATAGGCAGACATTTACTTCGCAAGGCTGACTATGCAGATATAGGTATGGATCATTTTGCGTTGCGTCACGACTCGCTGTTCAAAGCGCAGGTATCCGGTAAATTACACCGGAACTTCATGGGCTATACCACTTCGCATACAGATTTACTTATTGGCCTGGGCGCTTCTGCGATCAGTGACGCACACTATGCCTATGCACAGAATGTAAAAACCGTAGAAGAATATCTCGACTCCATAAAAACTACCGGTACGGCTATACGCAAAGGTCATGTTCTCTCAGACGAAGATCAACTGATGCGGCTATGTATTCAACAGATCAGTTGCCACGGCCAACTCAGTCACGAATTGCTCATGCATGCCATTACACCAGCCATGCTGGAAACGTTACTCGCTATGGAAAAGGAAGGTATACTTTACCTGTACGAAGACGGAGGCATGCGTGTAACCACAGCAGGCCAACCCTTTATCCGAAATATATGCCAGGTATTTGATCAGCGTATGAACCACGGAGCAAACAGCGGAGCGGCCATGTTCAGCAAAGCAATCTAACTATACTACCATTATAAAAAGAGAAGAGCTCCGATCCGCGACCGAAACTCTTCGTATGTTTAAAGTATAAAGTTCAAGGTTCAGGAATGCATTGTTCAAGGTTTAAGGTTCCTCGTTCAATGCATCCTGATCTTTAATTTCTCAATCTTACAGTTTTAAAATCTTACAATCTTCTAATCTCTCAATTTTCCAATCTTACAATCCCACTCCTACTCAACACGAGGTGCATCTTTCTTCTGCCCCGCTATATCTACAATCATTTTACTGATCTTTCCAGTGGACTCACGTATAAATGTTACGCGACCATTCATCTCTTTCAAAATAAATTCTTTATCGGATACCGGGAATATCTCCAGCTTCTGCTGATTGGTTGCCTGCGCATATAGCTTTCCATTTTCGTTTGTAACCGAGATAAAAATATTCTCACCATAGCTATATTTACCGCTATATTCTTTGTAGAGTGCCTGGTCTACAGACACCACAGACTCCTCAGCCAGTTTCTTGGCATCGATCGTAAATCCGCCTTGTGTAAAATGACCATGAGTTACTTCGCCTTTGTCATTGCGAACAAACTTGATACGGGCTTCCACTACCTTCCAGAAATATTCTGCCGGTGCTGACGGATATATAGGGAAGCGCGACTGACCGGTAAGCTGCGCATAGAGATTATCGGCTTCTGTAGTAATAGTCATTACTGCGCCATTGCCAAAATCATAACGGCCGATATAGGCACTCAAGTCTTCCTTTCCTGTTTGCTGTACAGAATAAGATGTCTGCTTCTCCATCTTCGGCCAGAGAAAGCATTCTGCTACTGTGTTCGGATTCATCACGGCATCCGGTGGCACTACGTTAGTCAATATAACAACCGTAAGATTTTCTTTCGTATAGCGTGCCAGTTGTGACAGGAAGCCGTGAAGTCCGCCACTGTGTTGAATAACATGTTCGCCACGATAATCACCTAATCCCCAGCC
>NZ_DATCSD010000487.1:0-14392 GCF_036568665.1 Ohtaekwangia sp.
TTGCGGAGTAACTCCAGCGTAGCAGATTGCAGCGAGTCTGCTATAACAACTACATCATAGTGTTGTGCAGGATAGGTCTGGTTCAATGCCTGTCGCGCCACTTCCAGAATTACAGCGTCTTCTTTATAGGAGGGTATGAGCGCACAAAAGCGGAGGTTTCGTTGTGGCTGTGTAAAAGGGAGTGGCCTATAGAACAATCCCGCTATAGCGAAGAAAGCCGTATAGGCCACTACATATATAAAATATAAAAGGAGAATCAGTTCAAGAATGAACATGTAATAATGGGCTGTTGAAGATGGATAAAGAGTTACTGACTAAACCTGTTCTTTTTGCAACAATGCAGGCACTGTGCTTAACAGAATTTTCATATCGAGCCAGAACGAGTTCTTCATCGCATACTCCATATCCAGGGCGATACGTTCTTCAGGCGACATTTCTTGTTTGCCACGCTTGGTAACTTGCCACAGACCTGTTATACCTGCCGGAGCCAGAAAGCGCCATGCGATCTGATCTTTGGTAAGCTTCTCCGCTTCGTATAGCGGCAAAGGACGATTACCCACTAATGACATATCGCCTTTCAATACATTGAACAACTGTGGTATTTCATCCAAACTGGTATTGCGGATAAACTGACCTATACGGGTAACGCGTGGATCATTTTTTAGTTTGAAGAATACATTATCAGTAGTAGAGTTCTCTGCATATTGATTAAGGTGTTGAAGTTTTTGAAGTTCTTTATCAGCATCCATACGCATGGATCTGAATTTATAGAAGTTAAATATTTTATAGCCAGCACCAGCACGCTTGGATATATAGAAGACGGAGCCTTTGGACTCAAGCTTTATCAACACAGCGATGGCTATCAGAAGAGGAGAGAGGCACAGCAATGCTCCCAACGAAATGATAATATCGAAAGCACGTTTCAGTGTCCACAACTTGATAGTGGGTACTTCTTCGTGCGCACGCACCATGGTATAGGGTTTATTGCCGCGCTGTATTTTATATACTTTCAGTTTTTTGATGAAGTCGATACGCTTGAAGAAAGCCGGAGTAACGGCACCGTAATGATATTCATCTACCCCTGTGCGCAATGCCAGATCTTTCGCAGCCTGGTCGAACTTGGGAGTATAGAATATATAGGGTATAGCTTTCTGCGAGGCGATCTCTTTCAAGGCATTCATTTCAGGGGTAACGCTGGCAGGATTTATCAGAATAGCATCCAGATCTGCGGAGCCTCCTTTTATATCAGCCAGTGTCTTACTCAGTGTTGAGTTGATGAAATGTATTTTTTCCTGTGCATAATCGTGCTCAATGGCCGAATCGGTAAAGCCGATCCTGACGATGTTTTTAGTTGTAAATGAAAGTGAGTGTGCTTTGGTTTCTTCGTACACGACCGATAGAGGGGATTCATTTACATTCAGATTCACGGCAACATCCATGATTAATTTACGGTTACATTTTGTCTTTGAAATAATAACGCACGATCCACTTCAGCCAGGAAAGACTGAGGCTCAAAAGGCTTTACTAAATAAGTGAAAGCCCCTAAATCAAGGCACTGCTTGCGCTTGCTCGCATCTTCGTATCCAGAGAGAATAATGACCGGTATATTTTTGAACAGACCACTGGTGCTGAGGTTCTCCAGCAGTTCAATACCATCCAATGACGGCATTTTAAGATCTGAAATAATCAGATCCGGCAGATTGCCATCCGACAACCATGACCAAGCCTCCATACCGTTGTTCATAATAACCACTTCATATTTCTTCTGAAGTATTTTTTCCAAAAGCCAGCATAAAGGAACATCGTCCTCGATAACTAATACCCGTTTCATGGTATCTAAAATTTTAAACCAACAAAAAGAAAGTGGCTGCTCTAAAGATCTGATTGTAGCAAAGGCGGGATCTTTAAAGACAACTATTAGACAAACCAAAGCTAAATAAAATAATTGATACAGATGTAACCTTTGGGTGTAAAATATATTAAAACTTTGCTAATGCACCCTTTATTACAGCACTATCTATTTAAAATAGTGATAATATCTGAGCTTTGGAATTAATGTGGTAGGATTTAAATGATGTAACGTTTACGACCGATTTGTAATCATTTCAATCGTTTTTCTTCGGTCTATCTTACCTGTGTTCGTGTATAGAAACGTATCAACAACCAGTATATCACGCGGCACTTCGTATACCGAAACCGTTTGTTTAAATTCTTTATAAATTAGATCACGAAGTATACCATCCAGGTCAGCTTCTCCTTCAAGAAGTAAAATAATTTTCTGACCGAGCTTCTCATCGGGTAATGCTGCTATAAAAAATGACCTATTAACTCCACACTTTGCAAGTACGTGGCTTGCTATATACTCAACTTTCTCCGGTATAATCTTCACGCCGCCACTATTGATGATGTTGTCCCAACGGCCCCGCCATACGAAACTATCGGGTCCTTTCATTTCCACCAGGTCGTTGGTAATTATACTGCCGGATAAATGAGGTGCTTCTATCACCAGGCATCCGCGATCGTCCGTATATACTTTTACTCCGGGCAGTGCATGAAAGACTTCCGATGCATCGGGTCCGTTCAGCGATTGCAACGCTATATGCGAAATGGTCTCCGTCATTCCATACGTAGCATAGAAGCGACAGCTATAGGATTGCAGCGTTGCCAGTACTTCTCTGTTGAGCGGAGCTCCTCCTATAATAATATGTTTGATAGCATTCAGGCGACTGGCATAAGGCGATGCCAGTACTTCATATACCTGGTAAGGGACCCACGCAGTAAAATCTATAACTATACCGGGTGGGATGGAGGCCAATGGATTGGCGTTAGGATCGCTCGCCACAATACGCATACCGGTAGTAAGGCAACGCACCAGCATCATTTTGCCGGCTATATAGTGTGTGTTAAGACAAACTAATGCGGTATATCCCGGTTGCAGTGAAAGTGCCTGTGCCGTCATCTGCGCGCTTACAACCATCTGGCTACGTGCCAGCGAAATCTTTTTAGGTGTGCCGGTGGAGCCACTGGTATAAATATCGAACGATGGCTCATCGTTTAACCAGCGCTGTATAAAATCAAATGTAGCAGTTTCAAATTCACTGTTCCCCATAGCGGCACCTTGTTTGATCTGTTCCAACAGAACTTCACGGCCGTTGATGAGGATGGATGGATAAGGATAGCTCATGGCTTCTTGCTTCTTCTCCGAACAGCAAGTTCTTTATAGCCATAGGTTGAATCCGTCTCACGATCAAATTCAAGATCGGGAAGTTCGGCTATAGCGATCTCGGCTGTAGTATAAATCAGGTTGTTATCCAGCAGGTGGCCGCCTGTGGTTTGACCGGTACTATCAGACACTGCGAGATGCAGATGGGCTGATTCGTTTGACAGCGTTCCAGTTAATGATACGATTTCGAAATGACCTGTGCGCGAAATACCATTTTGCTGGTTCGCGAAGCGAAGGGTATATTGTTCCAGGCTTCCAACACAGGTTACGATAACGGCTGCTTTGATGTTGTGTTGAACAGCCCAGGCCACCAGCGATTTTTTAAGATCTTCGTGTGGCCTGAGCCTGATAACGTGTACCCTGGACGTTGATTGCATAGCTTGCTGTGCTCGTATAGTTGTTACGGACAGAAGTATAGTAATGATCAACAGGCCGCGCACCATTACAAGTGCTGCAAGTCTTTTTTAAACCGGTCGATGATTAATGCTTCATTTTCATGAAGACCACTGCAGGCTTCGGCAACACGTTGCATTACCCGCACTGCTGTCAGGCGCAGATCATCGGTTAAATGATCTCTATACTTTTTAAAATCGTGCATCGCTTCGTTATAGGCCTTTTCGATGGATGGCTGAATAACTTCATCCAATAATTCGAAACGACTTTGCGCGGCCCACGAGTCGTAGTCCAGTTCTTCCTGGATGATCTTGTGAAAGGCAATGCGTTCTTCGGAACTCAATCCTTTGTCGGCCTTAGCTATAACGTACGCCATCTCGGCAATGCTGCGTAAGATCTCAAGCTTCTCAATCTGCATAGTAGTACACGTATAGAGTATATAACTGAATGATCTATATATCAAGGAAATTTCGGATACTTCGACCAGTCTGGTTCGCGTTTCTCCAGGAAGGCATTCTTACCTTCTTTTGCTTCTTCGCTAAGATAGTATAGTAATGTTGCATTTCCGGCAAGCTCCTGTATACCGGCTTGTCCATCCAGCTCGGCATTGAACGAACTCTTCAGCATGCGTATAGCGAGCGGACTCTTGGCCATGATCTTCCTGGCCCATTCCACGTATGTTTCTTCAAGTTGATCGAGCGGCACTACTTTATTTACAAGTCCCATCTCAATAGCCTCTTTCGCATCGTACTGATCGCAGAGATACCAGATTTCACGCGCTTTCTTTTGTCCTACAATACGTGCCAGATACGATGCCCCAAAGCCACCGTCAAAGCTTCCTACTTTTGGTCCGGTTTGTCCGAAGCGCGCATTCTCTGCAGCAATCGTAAGATCGCATACTACATGCAATACATGTCCGCCTCCAATAGCCCATCCGGCTACAGCCGCTATAACAGGCTTGGGAATAGAGCGTATCATCTTCTGCAGGTCCAGAACGTTTAGCCGTGGCGTTGTGTCTTCGCCTACATAGCCACCATGGCCGCGCACGCTTTGATCGCCACCACTGCAAAATGCTTTACCACCTTCGCCCGTCAGAATAACAACGCGTACATCTGCATCTTCGCGACAGATGTGCATGGCATCGATCATCTCTTGTACCGTAAGCGGTGTAAATGCATTGTGAACATGCGGACGATTGATACTGATGCGGGCTATACCCTCAAACTTATGGAATAGTATATCTTTATACTCCTTAACAGGTTGCCATGAATATTTAAAGCTCATAACTCTTTTTGGTTTTCTCCTTCAGATTATCAAATATGATTTTGTTGATCAATGTGTCACTCTCCAGCTCGAGTATTTTTGTTTTACCGTCAAACTCAAAGAAGTCTTTTAACAGGTTCTTGAGTTTACGTCTATTGTCCAGTTGCAGATGTTCTATAGCAAACTCTTCACAAAGTTTTTTTGCCGAGAGTTTCTGGCGCGTAACAAAGTATTCATCCGCTTCCGGTAAAGATCCAGGTCCATCGATCATCTTAAAGATCACGCCCCCGTGATTGTTAAGCAACACGATGCGCAAATTAGGAACAGGATAATTATGCCAGAAGGCATTTCGATCATAAAAGAATGCAAGATCGCCCGTGATCAAAACATTTGGCCGGTCATTCGACAGCGCGTGCCCTATGGCTGTGCTGGTGCAGCCATCTATACCACTGGTGCCGCGGTTGGAATATACCTGGATACCACGCTGCTGTGCTTTGAGTCCTATAAAATTTCCATAGCGCACACTCATGCTGTTGGCCAGGTGCAGGTTGCTGTGCTCGGGGAGATTGTTCAGTATAGTATATACCAGTTCAAGTTCTGCGAGCGCCTCCTGTGGAAAAAATTCTTCCAGCGTGCGTACTGTTCTGCGTTCTTCTACTTCCCACAGCTTGTTGAAGTTGTGCTGCTTCTGTTTCTCGAACGACTCCGTTGTAGGAAGCGTGCTGAGAAAATGAAAGAAGTCGGCTGGAGTAGTGTTGAATACCTGTGTTATACTCTGGAACGGATCGGCCACCTGTCCGGAGGGCTGAATGTGCCAATGTACTTTGGGAGCATGTTTGCGCAAGAACAATTTCAGGTTCTTGGAGATAACCGATTTACCAAAAGTAATGAGCAGATCGGGCCGCAGTGTTTTCTTGATATCATTGGAAGCCTGACCGAGAAACAGATCGGCATGGCGCACGAGTTTTTCTATACCGTGCAGGTTGGTGATCACATCGCCTACAACGGGTATAGTATGTTTGCTGAAGAAGTTTTGCAGCGCTTCATTCAGATCTTTATCATCTTCATGCTGGCCGGCAACAATCAGTACATTATGAAAGCTGCCCCATTCGCTTATCAGTTTTCGTTTTTGTTCATCCGTCAGTGTATAAGTAGAAGGATACTCATCCATTACCCGTACTGACGTGCTGAACGTGATGGGCTCTTCGGCAGAAGGATATAACGGTTCGCGAAACGGAGCATTGATATGTACCGGACCTTTCGGTTCCTGGTAGGAGAGATTGATCGCTTCGTTTACAATGCGATTGATAGCCCACTGACTATCGGCATGCTCGTACTCTTGTGGAAGCTGGTAATATTTCTTTACATGCTTGCCAAAGATCTCCTGCTGGTGAATCGTTTGTCCGTCATGCTGCGCGATCCACTCGGCCGGGCGATCAGCTGTGATAATGATGAGAGGTGTTTCGCTAAACCATGCTTCGGCTACTGCGGGTGCAAGGTTATAGGCGGCAGATCCGGAGGTACACACTACTATAGCAGGCGCCTTCTTTTGCTGCGCTATACCTAAAGCAACAAAGCCCGCGCTGCGTTCATCACTGAACGTGCGCGTGTTGATGTGCGGATGCCGGACAAATGCCAATGTCAAGGGGGCGCATCGTGAGCCAGGACAGAGAACCGCTTGCGTCAGACCTTTTCGGGAACACAGCTCAGCGATATCATAGATCGGTTGAAAACGGGCCATTGAATAATTCGTGTGCGAATATGGGGAGGTGACTGATAATATTCAAATAATACTACAACTCTCACGCTGCCAGTACTATACCAGCGGTTTACGAAAAGACCTGCAGAAAAAACAATGGACTTGAGGATCTTCTTCAACAACCGGAGGATAGCGAATTTATACTTGTGTAACGTTGCTGAAATTCAAGAAGATAGTTATATATTGGTTTACGAAAGCCCATCCTGCCTGCAACTTTATCAGTTCAGTCAGGATGGGCTTTGTCTTTTTCACGTGGTCACGTTATCAATCCCCTTCGTTATGAGATATATCTACTATTTGACTTTGATCTTTTTTATAGCTGGCATCTCTGCTTACGGACAAACCCGATACTGGGTAGGTACTTCCGTCTATATCAATAATTTCAGTGCAGCAAGCGATCTCAATCAATGGCAACTGATTGAAGACAGTGGTACAGGAAGCTGGACATTATCCGGCAGTGGAAGTGCTATTCTGAAAATGGATAACTCGGTTGGCTTTTTTGCCAATCGCCTGTTCAATGTAAATGGAGCAAGCCCGCGATTGTTAACGCTTGACAAAGTAAATGGTGTAGTAGAGTTTCAGGTTATTGCTGTTACCGGTGGCGATCAGCGATTCTTTTTACAGGCGCAGGAGTTTAATGCCAGCGGAGTATATATAACTGAACAAAATATACTCAGTCCGCAAAACAGTGCCGGATACTATTCTGTAAACCTCAGCACCATCACATGGAATGCCGCCACTACACAAGTTCGCTTTATTATAGGCGGTGCTAATTATTCTGCTCAACAGGGCACGATCGAGTTTAATTATTTCAACTATACCAACACGCCTAAAACCTGGAGTAATACACTGAACTGGTCAACTACTTCGGGCGGAGCGAGTGGTGCATCGGCACCCGGTGCCGGAGATATAGCGGTGTTCGATGGTGTTTCCGGCAAGAATGGTATATGTTTTCTGGATGCACCTGTTACGGTAGCCGGTATATCTACTACAGGCTATACGGGCACGATCGATCTCCGGGGATTTTCATTGACCACTACCGGATCGAATACATTTACCTCCGGTAATTTTGCTGTTACTGCCGGAAACTCTTCGCTGATATTCAATACAACCGGCACCACTACTTTTAATGGTGCGTCATTCAACGTCAACATCAGCGGCACTACGGGTTCGTTGCTTATGAACGGCTCTACATTTAATGGCACCGTTTCCTTAACGAAGACAGGTTCTTCTATCGATGTGAGTGATGGAGGCAATATTTTTAGCGGAGCCGTAACATTAAACAACAGCGGCACCGGTACATTGCGTCTTGCCAATACCACGGGCGATACATACAATGGTAACGCTACCTTCGTACGCACCAATGGAACATTGCAACCCGCCTATAATGGCACCAATGTATTTGCCGGTAATATTTCTACCAACAGTTCTTCGGCTATATCATTTGGTGCCAGTGGTGGTAACGTTACACTATCCGGCACAGCCGCGCAAACCATTGGTAAAACGGCCAGCACAGCATCGCCTGCCTTTGAGCGGCTTATCATGAACAAAGCCGGCGGAAGTGCAACACTCAATACACTGTTAAATATAGGTACATCGGCTACGTTTACTTCCGGTATATTGAATACCACAGCGGCAAACTATATATACTTCCTGTCAGGTGCAACGGTATCGGGTGCTAATGCGCTGAGCTATGTAGATGGCCCTGTAAGAAAAAGTACAGCCCTCGAAGGGTTTGTCTTTCCTACAGGCGATAATGGTATATATAGGTCTATCGAAATATCTCCGCTGGGTTCATTAACTGATTTTACAGCAGAGTACTTCAAAGCTTCGCCACTGTATGGTACCAATAAAGGTGCCGGCCTCGCAGCCACCAGTGATTGTGAATACTGGACGTTGGACAAGAACAGCGGACTGGGTGCACCGTTTGTAACGTTAAGCTGGCAGTCTAACCAGTGCTCGTCATCCTATATATCTGATCCTGCTACGATGCGCGTAGCACACTGGACTGGTACGCAATGGGAAGATCTCGGAGGCTTTATATCGGGCACCTCATCACTCGGCACGGTTACAACAGGGGCAGCCGTTACATCATTTAGTCCTTTTACTTTAGGATCATCTTCACCCACCAACCCACTTCCCATAAAACTGAAAGAATTCAGAAGTGAAGTAGCGGATGGCAACGTGTTGCTATACTGGACAACCTCGATGGAAAAGAACAACAATCATTTTGATATAGAACGTTCGGCAGATGGTATATCATTTGAGAGCATTGGTATAGCAGCCGGTAAAGGTACAACAGCAATAGAGCAACACTATAATTTTAAAGACCGTGCTCCGTTTCAAAATCTTTCTTACTATCGATTGAAACAGAATGATGTGGATGGAAAATATGAATACTCGAATATATTGCCGGTATATATAGCCAGCCACGAGGAACATTCTATACTGCGGGTGCAACCCAATCCGGCTACGAGTAGCGATGTCGTATATCTGAACAGAAAAACTTCGGGCGTTCTCCGGAATGTTACCGGCTACGTAGTTAAAAAAGTTACCGATACCAATCAGTTCGATGTAGCCGGGTTGAGTCCCGGCATGTATATCTTGTCGGATGTATCCGGCCAGTCAGCCAAGCTTGTGATCAAATAAATAAAAATATAGGTTAGCTTAATACCGGGCATCAATCCCAAATACATCCTTGAAGTAAGACTCAAGCGATGCTGTTTTTGTCTTCGTGAATGGAGGTTCCTCCAGCGTTACATAGAACTCACGATCACCGGCTTTGGTAATAATATAGGTGGCATCACCGGAATAGGCCCGCACCGAACGGGCGCCTTCCTGCAGGTGACTGAGGGTTTCTTCAAGCAAATTGAGAGGTACTGGCATATGGTGGTTGTTAATCAAATAACAGCGAAGGTATGCCAACGCCAATTAAAATCCCATAGGCCAGGCCGGCCCATATAAAACGCAGAATATTAATCTTCACTCTTCAACAGGGTTTGTGCATGTATGGTAGAAGGTATAGTATGCATGCCGATAGAAACTCCGAGTTATGTGAGGAAGCAAGAGTGGGGTGTTCAAGCCGAAGAAAATGATCTTCAGGCACATTATTCAGTTTGGGAGAAATCACTTCGGTTCCGCAATACACCCATATAGGTATATCTGCAAACCGCCTGCTACATTTTTAGCCAAGGTAAATATTTCTGTGAGCGGTAAAGTACAGAAACCGCACTTGTCGTATTTTCACTTATATAAACCTGTTTATACCCATGAAACGTTTACTCATGCTGCTGATGCTGGTTGGTGTACTGGCCTGTGATCACAAAACGAATACAGCCGATAAGCCTCCTGCTATACCGGCTTACCTGGAAGAAATTACCATTCGGCAATTACAGCAAGGGTATAAAGACGGTAAATATACCATTACCGGTGTAGTGAGAGATTACCTCGCCCGCATTGAGGCACTGGATAAGAACGGACCGCAGATCAACTCCATCATCTGCATTAACCCCGATGCGCTGCCCATAGCCGAAGCGTTGGAGAAGGAATGGAAAGAAGGTAAGATACGCGGACCGCTGCATGGTATACCGATTATTCTTAAAGATAATATCGATACGCACGATAAGATGCCGAACACAGCCGGAGCCATTGTACTGCGAAATTCATTTCCTTCAAAAGATAGCGAGATTGCGAGGAAGTTACGCGAAGCCGGTGCCATTATACTTGGTAAAGCAAACCTGAGCGAGTGGGCAAACTTCCGTGCCGATATGTCGTCCAGCGGATGGAGTGGTGTAGGAGGGCAAACCAAAAATCCCTATGTGCTTGATCGAAATCCGTGCGGGTCAAGCGCAGGTTCGGGTGCAGCCGTAGCGGCTAATCTTTGTGCACTGGCTATAGGTACGGAAACGAATGGCTCAATTGTATGTCCGTCCAACAACAATGGCATTGTAGGGCTCAAGCCAACGGTAGGGCTACTGAGCCGCTCCGGTATAATTCCTATCTCTTTTACACAAGATACTCCCGGCCCGATGGGGCGCACGGTAGAAGATGTAGCCATTACGTTGGGAGCGCTGGTTGGTAAAGATACGGCTGACAGCAAGACGCTCGACCCTGCCGCTGTATTCCATACTGACTATACTCCGTTTCTGAAAGCGGATGGCTTGAAAGGAAAACGCATCGGGTTGTTAAAAGATGTAGCAGGCTTTCATGCCAAAGTAGATACACTCATGAAGCAGGTAGTTATATACCTGAAACAACAGGGAGCAGAAGTAATTGAGATAGCAGAGCCAGTAGGCAAGGGAGCAGGAGGGCCATCGTTCCAGGTGTTGCTGTATGAATTTAAAGATGGTCTTAACAAATACTTCGCGAGTCTGCCCAGCGCACCGGTTCATAACCTGGAAGAACTGATGGCTTTTAACAAAAAAGATTCTGTTGAGCTGCGATACTTCGATCAAAAACTTTTAGAGATGGCCAACGCCAAAGGCGATTTGAAGAGTAAAGAATATATAGAGTCGCTTGCAGCCATGCATAAAGCCACACGTACAGAAGGCATCGACAAAGTTATGCAGCAGTATACATTAGATGCGTTAATGGCGCCAACAGGTTCGCCTGCCTGGAAGACTGATCTTATAGATGGCGATCATTTTCTGGGAGGCAGTTCATCGCTGGCAGCAATAGCAGGTTATCCCAGCATAGCCGTGCCCATGGGGTTTGTAGATGAGCTTCCTGTAGATGTTTCTTTCTTCGGAAAGGCCTGGAGCGAATCTGTGCTGATCGAGATTGCCTATGCCTATGAACAAGGCACCAGGCACCGGAAGGCTCCGAAATATATACCTTCCAACGGCAGCGTGGCTTTGCCATAGTGCAGATCAAATCATGCGGAGATAGTGTGACGTTCGGGGCGGGAGAGGATTATAACAAAAATATCGGCCGGTATATATAGAACCTATACTGACTGACGTTTGAGTATTATACCTGACAGACCTGTGTCTTTAACCCTTTATCCTAATATGAAAAAGAATTTGCTTTCTTTATTCCTGGTAGTGGCCGCCTATACTGCGATGTCCTATCCGATCAGCCCGCGCCCGTTGCGACAACTCATCCAGGAAAGTGAATACATTGTTATTGGTCATGTTACGGGCATCACGGAGATGAAGCGTAAAAAGAATGACTTCGAAGGAAGCACAGTTGCCCATATACAAGTGCGTCAACTTTTGAAAGGAGAGAAGGTAGACGAGATGATCGAAGTTGTTTTTAATCCATATATAATTTGTCCGCAGCCTGCGCGGTATAAGGAGAACACAGATGTTGTGATATTTCTGGATAAAGGAGAGAACGGCCGGTATTATACACACGCGCTTGCTTACGGAGCCAGAAAAGTTACCATGATCGAAGCCGATATATACCGGATGCGCATACAGGAAATGCAGCAGATACTTACCATCACCGATAAAGATCAGCAGTTCAAGGAAACGGTTGAGTGGCTGGTGAAATGTGCCGAACATCCGGAAACACGATGGGATGGAGTATATGAGCTATCGCCCGAGAGCCATTTCATGTCGTACTACTCCGACTCGCAGCCCGCGCCTTTCAAATATATGTTGAGTGCTGAGCAGAAAGAACGACTGAAGAATGCTTTACTCACTTCACCTGAGGCTACGTATACTGACTTTGGCCTGGTGGATCTGGTGTATCCTCAGAATGAGGAGGTGATCTATCAGTTCCTCCTGGCGCGGTTAAAGAAGCTTGATGATAACCAGCTCTGGCTTGCCGATGAGTATATGACACGATTGAACAGAGAGAAAGAGTCGGCTGAGCTCGATGCCATGATCAAATCGTTCGATGAAAAAAAGTATGCCAACGATAACGAAGCAACATTAAAGGATATAGTCAACAATTTTATAGCAGCGGTCGAATGATAATACTTACTTCTTCTATTAGCTGAGCGCTTTTGCTATTTTAGCGCGATCTTTAAGCTATATATGAAAAAAAGAATTACCCGCGCATCTCTCATCGCACTCTTCACATTAATCTCGGCTGTTACCTACGCACAACACTACTATGTTGTGGTGGGTGTATTTGCCGTAGAAAGTAATGCTCAGAAATTTACCGGCTACGTTCGCAGTCTCCGGTACTCCGCGCAGTATGAATTGAATACTGCCAAAAATCAATACTATGTATATGTACTAAGAACCAATAATCACGAAGAAGGACTGGCCAAAGTAAAATCATTACAGGCCGGTACCGAGTTGAATGATGCATGGCTCTTTACCGGCCGCTTAGGGACAGGCACAGAGCCGATCGCAGATGTACCGGTGGAGAAACCGGTTGTTACAGAAGAGCCTGTTACAACACCCTCTGTTGATACAACGGCTGTTGCTGATGTGCCACCACCTTCTACCGATACCGTTACAACGGAGGGGGTAGTGCCTGAAAAAGTACGAGGCAAACTTTTCAAGTTCGAAATACAAATGGCGGATGGAAGACCAGTAAATGGAGAGATCCATCGTGTTGACTTTAGTCGCGGTCGCGATGTGGCGGTATATAGATCAAACCAATATATAGACATCACCCGACCAGCGGATAACAGTCCGATGTCGTTAGTGTGTGGTATATTCGGTTATAAAGAAGTAGTAAAGCAGCTTGACTATGGCAATCCCGCAGCTATGGAAGGTGCTACACAGGATGCTCACGGTGCGTGGGTAATTCCGTATAAGCTCGAGCGCATGAAGAAGAGAGATGTATCGGTTATGTATCACGTTTCATTCTATAAAGACGCTGTGATCATGTTGCCACAATCAAAATCTGAAATGGACGAGCTCGTAAGTATGATGAAGGATAACCCTGCCTACAAGATCAAGATACACGGCCATTGCAACGGTACCAATAGTCGCAAGATCATTGCGCTTGGTCAAACACGAAATTACTTTGACGTAAAAGGTTCTGAAGAGAAAACCGGTTCAGCTAAAGACTTGTCGCGCATGCGTGCTGAAGCGGTGCAGGCATACCTCGAAGAGAACGGAGTGGAGAAGAATCGCTCCAGCGTATATGCATGGGGTGGATTGAACATGCTTGTTCCGGAGAACAGCACAAGCGCACCGAAATTAAATGACCGCATCGAGATAGAGATCACGGCCGATTGATCCGGTAACGTTACGAACCACATGCGATCGATCAGTATACTGGGATGTGGCTGGCTCGGCAAGCCATTCGCGATTGAATTAGCACGGTCGGGCTACACGGTAGCGGGCTCTTCATCGCAGGAGGCTACATTGCAGGAAATTGCTTCCGGTGGTGTAAAGCCGTTTATGCTGAAGTTTGATCCGCATCCGATAGGAGTGGACTATGCTGATTTTTTTCAGTCAGATATACTGATCATCACTATTCCTCCGAAGAGAAAGGCAGGACTTACAACGGCATACCTGGAGCAACTGCAGCACGTTGTGCAGGAAGCGCAGCGTGGTGCTGTTTCATATATGGTGTTTATCAGTTCGACAGCAGTATATCCTGATCTAAACCGTATAGTATATGAAGAAGATGCCGCTGCAGATTCTTATCTGACAGAAGCTGAAAATATAGTAACTGCAGCCAGCGGTATGCAAACAACCGTGATTCGCTTTGGAGGATTAATTGGCCCCGGCCGACATCCCGGAAGATTTCTGGCAGGGAAGCAAGATGTAGCCGGAAGAACAAGCCCGGTAAACATGATCCACCAGCAAGATTGTATAGGTATAATTCACGCAATAGTAAAACAG
>NZ_DATCSD010000488.1:0-5816 GCF_036568665.1 Ohtaekwangia sp.
TTTTTTGTGTTACATCATCCATTTTAATCAATTTCCTAACGGCCGGGCTACACAAAACCTGAAATAGCACGTGCAATCATACATGCTTACATAATGCATTTATACAATTGTTAATTTTAACTATGCACAGAATTATACTCAGTATTTTATTCCTGGGCGTCTCGTTGTCAGTTACCTATAGCCAGAAGCAATTCTGGGGAACTGCCAGTCAAGGTGGCCTTTATGGAAATGGTTTTATCTTCAAGACGGATTCCATAGGAGACAATCTTGAAATTGTTCATCACTTTCAAAGTGCTGTGGATGGCGAGAATATCAGCGCCCTGCTATATGCCAGCAATAATAAACTCTACGGACTTGCCGCTGACGGAGGTGTAAATACTACCGGGCCATTGGGAGGTGGTACATTTTTCGAATATGATCTGAGTACTGATCAATTCAAAGTATTACAGCATTTCGGACCAGGTAATACGGCATTACCTAATGTAGTTCTTCCATTGGGAGATGGTAAGCCCGGGCTTATAGAAGTATCTCCGGGTATACTATACGGCCTGATGAACCAGGGTAATTATGTTTTCTCCTATAACATTGCTACCAATACTTTTAGTCAACCCTTTGTTATTCCCACCTATCAAGGTGGTGCCAGCAACAGTACGCTACAAAACAAACTTGTACAGGTCTTTTATAAAGCAAGCGATGGCTACCTGTATGCCACTACACAAACCAATTCAAGCTGTCCGATTGGCAACCCTAACATGGGTTCCATCATTCGCGTAAATCCAACAAACAATACATTGACGATACGGTATAAGAGTTCGTGTCTGGTTGACGCTGGCTATATATATAGCGGTGATCTGGTGGAAGCCAACGGCAAGTTCTACTCTACAACCTACTATGGAGGCACCAATAACAAAGGGGTTATCTATGAGTATACTCCCTCCACCAATATCTATGTAAAGAAGTATGACTTTGCCGGTAGCGCATATAGTTATGAGCCATCGTCATTAGTAATGGGCAAGAATGGCAAGCTTTATGGAACAGCACATGGAGGCGGTATACCCGAAACATATCTTCCTGCAGGAGGTGGTGTGCTCTATGAATTTGACCCGGCTACTAACATATTTACCAAGAAGTATGACTTCGTTCTTGGCGTCTCCTGGCTTGGAGATGTCGGTTCATTTCCCGGGGGATTAGTTAATAGCACCAATGGAAAACTTTATGGTGCTACCCAGTTTGGTGTGTTCGAGTATAACATTACAACCAATGAATTGCGGATGGCCGGTCGTTTCTGGTATCCGGGATTTGCACCATCACTAAAGCAAATTTGTCGCAAGCCTGCCTATCAGTTTCAGGCTGTCAGCTCACATTCAATCTGCGAAGGGTCAGCCTTCTCAGTCGACCTTGCCAGTACGAACACTACATCTGCCGTATGGAAACATAACAACGTTATTGATCCGTCAAGAACTACACCACTGCTAAACTTTACATCTTTCAGTGAGCAGGATGCAGGCACGTGGATATGTACTTTAACCAATGAATGCGGCTCCACAACAGCACAAACTATAACACTTACCCTGAATGAACCGGATCAACCTGCTATCACTGCCTCAGGGCCTGTTACATTCTGTGATGGTGAAAACGTAACGCTCTCGGCACCCAACGGCTATAACAGCTATACATGGTCTAACGGTGCAAACACACAAGCTATCGTGGTAAGTGAAAGTGGAGAATATACCGTGTCTGTAAACAATGGATGCGAAAGCCCTTTATCGGAAATCACGACTGTAACAGTACACGATTTGCCGGCAGCTCCTACGGCTATAGAAGTGCCATCGTTAAATACACTGAAAGCCATTGGCACCAGCACTATATATGAATGGTCACTCAACGATGTTGTTCTGAATGAGCAGACGAAGGAAATTATAGCTGCAGAATCCGGAGTGTATAAAGTAAGAAGCATAAGCGCAGAGGGCTGCCGTTCAGATGATTTTGCTTCTCTTTCCTTTACCATAACCGGAACAGAGACATCGGCCGAGAATACTATTATACTATATCCTAATCCTGCAAAAGGAATGGTGTACATACAAGTAAATAACAGTCTCCTCGGTCAGGCTTTAGTCTCGTTGTTCAACACAACAGGAGGTGTAGTATTTTCGCAATCCATAACCTTCACTGAAAAGACAAATGTTCTACACCTTGAAAATCTCCCTGCGGGTATATATACCATGATGATCCGCAAGGGTGAAAAAGTTGTTTTGAAAAAAGTGGCTATAAAATGATCTTTCATGGCTGGAACACACCGGGCTTGTAAAATTTAAAATGTAAGTTGAAAAATATAGTACTATATATTGTGGCCGCTGTACTGCCCCTACTCGCGAATGCCAAAACTGAACTCGGACAGGGGATTGTAGACATAGATATTTATACTACTCGTGAAATTAATATATACAAGAGCTGGGGCGACAGTAAACCTGAAAAAGTTATACGCCTTGTAAACAACAAGGATTATATATCCATTGCAGGAACTGATTATAAACACTGGCTGCAACCTGAATCTATCTGGCTGGATTACTCTTCACTTTTGTTTCGATATACAAAAATCGAAGGCAACTGGATTGAGGTGATTGTCCACAATGAAACAGGAGAGAAAAGATGGATTCAAAAAATTCCTACACTCAAAATACTCCAGTGGAAAGATTTTCTGGTTACACACACTACCGGTATTGAGCCCCACGAATCAGTTGATATAAAAACAGAAGCAAGCTCAACTTCGGCAACGATCAGGAAATATACCAAACAAGATTGCTTCGAAGCCGTGGAAGTTAAGGGTGACTGGATAAAGATTCGAACCAATCGGAAACTAGAATGTAACGAACATCTCCAGCCAATCGAAGCTGGCTGGATACGCTGGCGACACAATGGTCAATTGGTAATAGTCTATTACCTTACATGTTAGTCGATCCCACTCTGAAGGATTAACTAACGTTGGCGTTCAAACTTTCGTTTACGATTTTGAATAGGGGAACTATATATCTCTCCTCCATTGCAGGTGTTCCTCACCAACAATGGCGATTATATAGTTACCACCACTTTTCCAACACCTGCTTTATTCTGTAAAACCTCGTGAGCTTTATTCGCTTGTTCTAATATAAAGTTTTCAGGATTCACTCGTGGATTTATCTTCCCTGCTTCAATAAGTTCTGTAGCATGACCAAGAATTTCAGCATGATGTGCTTTCCCTATGCCGGTTAACAATGGCAGCAAAGTAAATATACCCGAATACGTTGCTCCGCGAAACGACAAAGGTGCTATACTATGCGTTCCCCATCCTAACGCACTTACAACATGTCCGTGATAATTTCTTACCGACCGGAAGGATGCATCGAGGGTTTCTCCTCCTACTGTATCAAACACAACATCAAAACCTTCCGAGTCGGTATACTGCTGTAGATATTGCTCGGGTGTATTTTTAGTATAGTCGATGGCTGTTGCACCCAGCGAAGTCAGGTAGTCAATTCCCTTTGCCGAATCTGTTGCATATACTTCTGCACCCAGTGCTATAGCAATCTGCACAGCGATATGACCTACGCCACCGGAACCTCCATGTATCAAAACCTTCTTGCCCATACTAACACGCGCACGATCTACTAATCCTTCCCACGCAGTAACAAAGATCAAAGGCAAAGCAGCCGCTTCTTTCATCGAAAGGTTACGTGGCTTTAATGCGAGTGCCTCTGCATCAACGGCTATATATTCAGCCAGAGTTCCCTGGTTGTTGCCTACACCACCCATCATACCATATACTTCATCTCCTGGTTTAAATGCAGTTACGTTTTCGCCAACAGCTTCTACTATACCGGCAGCGTCAATGCCTGGTATTGAAGGCAATGTAACTTTTGCGAGGTCTGCTTTGCCCGCTCGTATTTTCAAATCGAGTGGATTTACTCCGCTGGCCATAATTTTTATCAGAACCTGGCTCTTTCCGGGAACGGGCTTTGATACTTCGCGCATTACCAGCGGTGAATCAAATGCTTCCAGAACCATGGCACGCATGGTGCTTGTTGAACTTGTTTTCATTTCTATTGTTTTTTAACCACACAAAATTGTACAACAACAAGCACGAACAAGGTGTATTATTTTTCGTTAATAGTGTACATTCAGGTATGATCAAGGACAACTTATACGAACCCTTTCAGATTGTATTAAAGGAACTGCTGGATGCCTGCCCGCGGCCGGAGCATGCCCATAGTTTTTTTGAGCTGGTATATATTGTAACAGGATCAGGATTTCACACCATCAATAAAACCAAAGTTCCCTATAAAGCCGGTCAACTATTTCTGCTGACGCCCGATGACTCTCACTTCTTTGAGATGGCCACACCTACACAGCTTTTCTTTATACGCTTCAATCATGCTTACCTGAAGGAGCATGCACACGAAAAAGAAACACTCAACCGGCTTGAAACTATTTTGAAGAACGCCCGGCATGAACCCGGATGTATCCTGAAAAAAGAACAGGATCGTGTTATAGTAAAATCAATATTGGAAGCAGTTGTGCATGAACACACGAATCGCGATCTATACCATAAAGACCTTGTACGTCAATACATCAACACCCTGCTGATAATCGTTGCCCGGAATATAGCATTGAGCTTACCCGATGGTGTAGATGAAGCAACGGAAGACAAAGCTGTTGATATACTAAACTATATTCAGTCAAATATATACTACCCGGAAAAACTCCGCGCAGAAAACATCAGCGAGCATTTTGGTATCTCAGAATCATACCTCGGTCGCTATTTCAAGAAACATTCAAATGAAACCATGCAGCAGTATATTACCACCTACAAATTAAAGCTGGTGGAAAATCGATTGTTGCACAGCGATATGCGCATCTCTGAAATTGCCGATGAACTCGGATTTACCGATAAGAGTCATTTAAACCGGATATTCAAAAAATACAAAGGCATTAATCCTTCCGACTTTAAAAAGAATAATCAAATATCATCTTAACCATAGTCTGTCTCTTCAATCCTCTCTTATGAAAATATCTGCTTCAGTTAAAAACTCATTTAACAACCATGTTGTTGCTGTTGACACTAATGGCAACTCACAAGCTCTTTCCATCGCGTCTAAATCTTCCGGTTATGGTTCATCGGTAAACGGTGGCGAACTTCTTTTACTGGCACTGGCAACCTGCTTTTGCAACGATATATACCGCGAGGCAACCAGGCGAAATATACTTGTTACCGGTGTGGATGTAGAGGTTACAGGCGAGTTTGGCGGAGAAGGAGAACCCGGCACTAACTTTCAATATAAAACCCGGGTTACATCCGATGCACCGGCAGAAGTAATCCAGGACCTGATCAGCTATACCGATCGCATTGCCGAAATCAACAACACCTTGCGCAAAGGACTCGCTATCAAGCTAATTAACTCCTAAAAATAAATGCCCGGGAGTTACCGGGCATTTTATAAGTATATAGCTGGCGCCTCTTACTTCTTCACACGCTTCTCCAGATCTTCTGTCTTCAGTGAAATCAAATGACCGATTGGTTCGCCTTTACGGTATGAGATCAGTCGCAGGTTATCGGCTCCATCCGGAAATTCGATTGGCGATGTATAGTGCGAGTAGTATTGATTCGGAATAGTGTTATCTACTGTATAGTATATATCCAGTCCGGGCACTTCGGTTGATAATTCAATTACCAGTTTACCAGCATTGTTCTTCTTCACTACAATGATGGGATCATATATACTGCGTGCGTAGTTTATATGTGCTGCATCGAAACGTTTGAAGTGTTCCTCTACGCGAGGCAA
>NZ_DATCSD010000489.1:0-14123 GCF_036568665.1 Ohtaekwangia sp.
GCCCGCCATCATATCATATACTTTCATGCCAATGGTATAGAACGGACCGTTCCACCATTCGTAATTCGGTATAATAAATTGTTGATTGCGTACCAGGTGAGGTGCATTCTGTCGTAAGAGTCCGCGTTCGTGTAACGCTTCCAATACGAGCCCTATATCTCCCTGTTGTAAATAGCGAACACCTCCGTGAATAAGTTTTGTACTGCGGCTCGAAGTACCCTTTGCAAAATCGTGTTGCTCCAGCAGCACCGTTTTATATCCGCGCGATGCAGCCTCTACCGCTGCACCCAAACCGGTGGCTCCTCCTCCGATGATCAGCACATCCCACGGTGTGGTTCCCTGCTGGCGGAGTGCTTCTATCATGGTGGATCGATTCATGCGTATAGGTGTATCGTTGTTTACTGCTATATATTACTCTTCTTCGTTGGCCCAGCCCTTGGCTCGCTCTACTGCGCGCTTCCAGGTGCGATAATACTTCTGTTGTGTTTCCTTATTGTTACCGGGAGTAAAACGTTTATCCTCCTGCCAATATTTTTTTATTTCATCCTGGCCGCTCCAATAGCCGGTAGCAAGCCCTGCGAGGTAAGCAGCACCCAGCGCCGTGGTCTCGGTAATCTTCGGACGGATCACAATCTTATCCATCACATCCGACTGCAACTGCATGAGCATGTTATTGACGGATGCACCGCCATCTACACGCAACTCCTTCAACGTAATGCCGGCTTCCTGTTGTATACAATCGGTTATACTCTTTACATCAAACGTAATGGCATCCAGTGCTGCACGACTTATATGTGCTTTGGTAGTGCCGCGTGTTAACCCGATGATCAAGCCACGTGCATACGGATCCCAATGCGGAGCACCGAGTCCGGAAAGCGCGGGCACGAGATATACTCCATCCGAATTTTCAACACGTGCTGCCAGTTTTTCTACCTGTGCAGAAGACGTAAACAATTCAAGACCATCGCGAAGCCATTGAATGATAGCACCTCCTATAAATATAGATCCTTCTACAGCATACGTTACATCATTCCCTATTTTCCATCCAATCGTGGTAAGCAAGTCTTTCGTAACAACGGGTTTGTTGCCAATGTTGGCTACTATAAAACAACCGGTGCCATACGTATTCTTGATCATGCCCGGCTCGAAGCATGCCTGACCAAATAATGCAGCCTGCTGATCGCCTGCTATACCGGCTATCGGCACTTTACTGGCAAAGATTGTTGTGCCCGTCTCGCCATATACCTCACTGCACGAGCGCACTTCCGGCAACATACTTTCCGGTATAGTAAAGATCTTCAGCAACTCTTTGTCCCACGACAAAGTATGTATATTAAAGATCATCGTTCGGCTGGCGTTGGTTACATCGGTAACATGTACTTTGCCATTGGTAAGTTTCCAGGTGAGCCATGTATCTACTGTACCAAACGCAAGTTTACCTTGTTCAGCTTTGGCGCGCGCGCCTTCTACGTTATCCAATATCCATTTAATCTTGGAAGCAGAAAAGTATGCATCGATGAACAGTCCTGTTTTTTGTTTGATGGTTTCAGAGAGACCTTGAGCTTTCAACTCATCGCAGTACGCAGATGTTCTGCGGTCTTGCCATACAATAGCATTATACAGGGGCTGGCTTGTTTCACGGTCCCACACGATAGTTGTTTCGCGTTGATTGGTAATGCCAATAGCCGCGAGGTATTTTCCGTTGATCCCGATCTTCGCGATTGCTTCGGCTGCTACACCGGCTTGCGATGCCCATATTTCATTCGGGTCATGTTCTACCCAGCCGGGCTTCGGAAATATCTGTTGAAATTCTTTTTGTGCTACAGATTGAATGGTTCCTTCATGATCAAAGACAATAGCGCGCGAACTGGTGGTGCCCTGATCAAGGGCCAGTATATATTGTTTCATAATACTATATATCGCTGTTTGGGTTGTAGTGAAAATGATTTATCCTACAGACAGGTCTGTAAGCTATGTCAATTTAAATACATTTCCGATGAGTTTCCCAATGGGGAATGCATTTGTTTCCCACAGAATTTACAGAAAAGCACAAAGCTTAAAGTGGAAAGCTGAAAGCCAAAGACAGGAGTGCATTTCACTTTAGGCTTTCAGCTTTACGCTTTCTACTTAATAAGATGTACCCAACCTTTGCAGGAGGTTTGTTCGGTTGGTACGGTTACGCGGTAGTAGTAGACGCCTTCACTTAGCCCCGCACCTGCCCAGTCGTTTTGGTAGTTCTCTTCCTGGAAGACGAGTCGGCCCCACTGATTATATATCTTGATATCTACCTGGTCGGGGGCTTGCACTACGAGCACATCATTGCGCTCATCGTTGTTGGCCGTAACTACGTTGGGTATTTTTATAGTGACTATATTTAGCCTTATGTTTTCATCGTACGAGCAATATTCGTTCGCGCTGTGAAAGTCCACAGTATATATACCATCAGCCGGGTAATTATGTTCAAAGCTTTGTTCGGCTGAAGATGTGCCATCGCCAAGATTCCAGGTATAGGTATAAGAATCTTTTGCTGTATAGTTGAAACGAACGGTGGGGCGATTCCAGCAATCGAAATGTTTATCGATGCTCAAGGCATAATCCGATGCCGGTATAACATTCACGGTTACCGAATCAGCAATCGAACAACCTACGTTACTTTCAACAACGATGTGATAGGTAGTTGTATCTTCCGGACTAACCTGCAGGCTTGAAACCGATGATATCAGGTTTCCTTTTCGATCGGACCATCGATACTTCACACCGCCTGTAGCGGATAATTGATACTGACTTCCTTTACAGATCGTGCCATCGTCCACTACCTGTATATTTACATCAAATACCGAAACTACTACGGATGCTATATCTTCACCTTCGCAGGTTTCTGCATTGTAGGCTGTAAGGGTAACATGATATATACCTTGTGATTGATACGTATACGTGATCGCGCTGGTATCCTGCTTGGTATAGGTCGTACCATCGCCCATATCCCATACATAATACTTGGCACCACTGCTCAGGTTTTGAAATACAATCGGGTTAGGATAGCATACTGTATCTATACCGGGATCATTTAAGGCTACCGAGTTGGTGCGAATGTTGGCACGCAGTGTGGCAAGGTCAAACTTAAATATAGCGTTGTTACATTGTGCGTAGGTTCTGGCAGCATTTTTTGCATGGCCGGCCGGTGAGTTAACCGCGGGAAAATCAGAATACCCTCCGCATCCTGCACACACCGCATGATATACTATACCACGCTTATCGAAGCGACTTGTGCCACCATCTACATGTGTCACGGATTGATTTCCTCCGAGGAATGTTCCATAGAGAAAAGAAGAAGCATCAGTATCCAGCACCATCAGGTAAAAATCATTTCCGGATGTTGTACTTTGATAGGCATCAGACGAAACACGAAGGCCATACGTATCGCCTCCGACAAAATTGCGCGTGATCGTTACAATCCGTGGTCCTGAACGATACGATATAACCGTAGTGTTCAATGCTCCGCCCCAGCCTGCTACATATATCTTGTTACAATCATTTACGAGAAATGCTGTAGGCGATATGTTAGGAGAATTATTACCGGAACCAAACACGGTTGAGAAAATGGACGACTGCAAATCGTGCGAAAGTTTATGAATGAATTGTCCGCCTCTGCTCTGCGAAAATACACCTGACGATACGGGATAACTTCCCTGCGTTTGCCCTAATACATATATCTCCTGGTTAGTATTAATATCCACAAAATATACCTGATCGTAGCTCGATGTACCGAGGTAGGTAGCGTTTATGATCTGCTGCCCGTCATTTGAAAGCTGCGCGATCCAGCCATCTATATCGGAACCCTTAGTTTTCTTATAGCCATTTATACCATCAAAGTCTGAACTGGTGGTTCCTCCTGCTACAAATATAGTGTTGTTATTATCGAGCTTTAATGAATAGGCTGCATCGGTTCCGGTTCCACCTAGATAGCGACTCCACGTGATCGCAGATAAATCAGAAGCAATCTTTACCACTATTGCATCGTGCGTTCCTCCGCTAAAACCGTTCAAAGCTTTCGGCATATTAGACGATGTTGTGTTGGAAGATATATATACATTATCGTTAGCATCCGTAATGATATCGCCACGAAACTGGTCGCCATAGTTTTTGCATAGCGGACTTTGCACCATACCGGGGTCATCAAACGAACCGGAAATAAAATTCACTCCATCATTACTGCTTCCGCCTATATAGGTAGCTCCGAGCAAGCGGCTTCCATCACTGCTGAGTTTGGCTACAAACAAATCCGATCCATTTACATAGGGCACGCCATCCATCGGAGTAAAGTTTGTTCCGCCTGAAAATGCAGAGCCATTTGTTACCGGAAAATTTCGTGAGCTGGTTGTGCCCAGTATCAGCAACTCTCCTGCATGATTTACATAAAGACTTTGAGGTGTTTCGGCCGCGTTGCCACCCAGGTATGTAGCATATTCCAATTTAGTACCGGCAGAATCATATTTCATAATGCCTATATCCCACACACCGCCAGCATAAAATATCTGGTATGATCCTACTTGTGTCGGGTAGCCAGCGCCATATACTATACCACCGGCATACGCATTTCCGGCCTCATCGTAGGTAGCAGTATTTCCCCAGTTATCCGTAGTTGAACCGGAATATGCCGAGAAGATGATCAACGGATCAATCACCACAGTAGCTGTCGGATCAGGACGCTCTGGAAAATCAAAGCGTACTATATTATTCTTCAGAGTATACCGGCAGGGTATATCTTTCTTTCCTTCGTCTGTTATCTGGTATACATACGGTTCCATCTCGATCATTTCACCGAGGTGCGTTTTCAGGTGCAGTTGTTTCTCTTTGAGTTGTACACTGTCGAGGCCGTTATAGTGCAGTTGTATATCATGTATACGTCCGCCCGGATGCACCACCAGGTCGTATTTGATAGAAGAGCCGTTGGCGTACAGTTTCAGATCTATACCATCATACAAATTACTGACAACGATTACTTCATAAGCCTTCACCGATTGTTTCCATTGTGAAGGGTCGCTTCCATATATATAGTTATAGCGTGTTTGCAAGGCACCGGTTCCTTCGGCATGCACAATGACATTGGCGTTCAGAAATTTTATTTCGAAGGCATGCGCCATCAATGATTCCGATCTATACCCGGAAACATCTTTACCGTTACCTTCCTGCACCGGGTGATTGTGCGATTCGTGGGGAGCTTCAAAGAAAGAATATAGCAGTCGCGTGCGTTCAATGTATAGCTTACCACCGGGCACATCGGCAGCGAAGAGTACCTGCGAAGGCCACTGCCCCTTGTTCTCAATAAATCCCGTAACAGCCGAAGCGTTCACCGACATGAGCACGCCTGCGGCAAATGCCACCACTTGCAGGATGCCCCTGTAGATCGTAAACCGGTTACCTCTTGTGCTCATACTTCCTCCTCTTAAACGCTATAAATAGAGAAAGCCTTTCCGAATGTTACCAGGAAATAGATGAGCGCATGGTATGTGTAGATTAAACCATTAAAGAAAACGATGCTTCTATAGCATCCCTATGGGTTACCACAGATTTTTACCGGGTGTATTACAGTATATATTCTTCCTTGATCGGGGCGAGTGGCGGTGGTATATCTTTTTCGTTCAATGCCTGCAACAGGTTTATCTCAATGGTACGCGTAATACTACTGATAGGGACACCGGAAGGATTATGCTCGAAAGGATTCAGGATATTCATACCGTTAATGTGGGTAATATGAAATACAAATCCCACCATGAATCCTAACAGGATAGACCAATGCCCCACGGCATGCGCGATGGACATGGTAGTAAGGATCACAAACATCCAGATGAAAAGGCGCGTAAAGTAAATATAGGTGGTGGGGAACACGGTATTGTTGATGCGCTCCGATCTGCCCATGCTATCGCAGAAGTTTCGGATCAGTTCATCGAAGGAGCGGAAGCGAAATCCATCGATCACATTTTCCTGCGACAGCTTTTGCAGATCGCGACTCTGCAAGTCCAGTATAGCATTGGGTATATTCGCGAAGGTCTTTACATGCGCAGTTTCTTCGGGCGAAAGATATTTCTCAAACTCCTCGTGATCGCGTTTTCGCAGGGAAGACTTCAATGCATACAGGAATGCTATATGCCGGTATATCATGGTTCGTTGGTAACGTGCTATATCTTCTACTCGAAAATTACCGCTAACAGGTATGCAGCAATAGGCCAATAAACTCCTGGCCCATGAACGCGAATCGTTCACGAGTGCTCCCCAGATGATGCGGGCTTCCCACCATCGTCCGTATGCCTGGTTGTTGTTGAAGCCTATAAAGAAGGCAATGGCTGTACCCATCAGTGCCGGCAGCGCTGCCGGTATATCTACATCGGCCAGCCATACTATATCTATATAGTGAGCTGCTGCACAACTGGCAAGCATGATCATATCTACCCGCCAGGTAATCCGGAGGATTCTGTACAGGCGAAGATTCTTGTTCAACAACATGCGAGGAAATTTAGTATAGCTGAGGGATGAAGACGCTCTTCATCACCATGCACTAAATCTACTGCCCGGCAATGTATTGTTCCAAATGTTCGATGATGGATTTCTGTTCGTTAATAACGGTGCGGACAACATCGCTGATGGAGATCACACCCACGAGTTCGCCCTGCTCTTCTACCGGAAGGTGGCGGAATTTCTTATTGCTCATGATCCACATACATTCTTCAATAGATGTTTCCGGAGAAACGGTGATCACTTTGGAAGTCATCAACTCCCTGATCAAGGTATCTTTTGAAGATTTACCCTTGAGAATAAGTTTACGGGCATAATCACGCTCGGTAAAGATGCCGACCATCTTATCATTTTCTATGATTATGAGTCCACCAATATTCTTTTCGCACATCACTTCGATGGCGTGGTAGACAGTAACATCAGGTGGAACGGAATAGACCGCCCGGCCCTTGGCATCCAGAATGTCTTTAACTTTTCCCATGGTTTAAGATTTAGCAATCGATTGAAGATAGTTTTTTTGACAGGAAAAAGCAATAGACACACCGTTCAACCCGATTTGTCAGGTACACAGAATGGGCAAATTCCGGCTCTGCCGGGCGATTGTTGGCGTTGGAAAGATGTTTATGATTTTGTTAAAAAGTCAGGTTCGTGAATCGTTAAGGGGGCATCCGTTAATCGTGAAAAGTGTTTCCCTTATCATCACTGCCAACTCCGACATTCGTTGATCGGTGTTCTTCGTTCCATATTTATTTCCCGCAGATCTCGCAGATAAATGCAAGAGTCGGAAAGTTAGGTAGACCGAAAGTCCGGAAGATAGTTACTGCACTTCTACATTCGTTGATTGATGTTCCTTGTTCAATATTCAATTTCGCAATTCAGATAAATTGCTTCGCTATAGGCGCCTATAGCGAAGCAATTATATACTTTAAAAAGAATACGTTACTCCAAGCAAAATTCTTGATTGTAATTTCGTTTGCCCGTCATACATATCCTGTTTAACCGGAATAACTGCCATCGCATTAACACCTATCTTTTTACGCAGCACATTTACACCCACGGTAGAATTAAAATTATATCCATTACTATCTTCAACCTCGGCACCTTCAAACTTGTTGATGGCGTTAATCTGATAGTTGATACCAACATTGGGTTTTATCTTCGTAGCTGCTTTTGTAAATGTGTAGTAGTACGATGTGTTGATATAGGTACGGTTACCAAATCTATAGTCTTGCTGATTGGCGGTATTTACTCTGTATGCCACATTGGTTACTATACCGCTGCGGTTCCACATCAGGTTATGAGTTACACTGAAAATATAGTCTACGCTTCCTGTTCCTGCCTGTGAATTGAAATCGCCAATATTGAAATCAGGGTTATCCGTATCAACCCGGTTTACACCGGTAGGTAGTTTAATTCCTCCGCCAACATACAACTCGTTCCGTACCGTAACTTTTTCATTCTCGCTAAGCGAAGTAGTACTCCATATCTTATAATTTACCAATAAAAGTAAATCACCAAATCCGCTTGCATTCGTAATTCCATCATCGCTTTCCTTTCGGCTTATCACATAAGGCATGAAACCCATTACCTGTAACTTCCTGAAATTATAGCCTCCCCAAAGCTCTAAGGTTTTATAATAATCATGACTGAACTCGGAAGCATCATCGCGAAGATGAGAACTAAACCTGGAGGCCGAATACCGAAATCCCATAAACCCTTTATTGAAATTTGGCAAAAGACCAATTTGAAAATTACCATTGCTACATCCACATATCTCGCACGCATAGCTGCTATAGAAGGTTGCTATAAATAGCACAACCGTCAAAAGAAATGACTTATTCATTTTAAAGTTTTACTGAATTGAAATTTGTTAGAACCGGATAGAAACACTGCTGATCATGTGTGCGACCAGAGGTTTACTAAATAATAAAAACCATTAAAGCTGAACAGCCGGAGGATGAAAAACCGAAGGAACCGGAATAGAATGATACTCTTGAATGTTGCTGACCAACCATTTCTGCGAATGAAAGTCAGACGGAGGTTCTGGTAAATTAAAGGATGAAATAAAAAACAGGTTGATCTCCCGGGCATGCATAAAACTCCGGGGCATTCCCTGATCAGAATCCCGATGCTCTATTTTTAATCCTTTGCTGAAATCATAATCACTGCTACACATGGCAATTGGGATTTCTGCGATAAGGCCAATGGAGTACCCAATGGAATGCCTGTTCTCATATAAAAAAGAAAGTACCCCAAGCCGGCTGGCACAGTGTAACATCATGGTTACAAGCACTACATAGCATAAGGATTTCTTTAACATGCCGAAAGGTAAGCACGACTAAACAGAAATCAAAAGAAGGTCGGGGCAACTTCAAGCCTTCTACCGCCATGTATTTTCTTTTAGCCGGACCGCCAATTCATAATATGCATTCAGAAGTGGAATATACTCTCCATCTCCCAAGTCTTTAATCGATTCAAATACTTGTCTTACATATTCTGCATAGCTATCGTATTCCGGATCATTACACCATTTCAGCACGATCATTTTTTCAACTGAAACTCCCGCCAATGTGATAGGTCAATTTTTCTTCAGGTGTTTTTTTTATAAAATCATTTAAAGATTCAATACTCCCTATACTTATCAAAAAAGGGAAACACAACATCATTACAATATTGCTTTACTACAGTTGCATACTGGGCGAAGACGGCTTCATTAGCTATCGCAATCCGTTATCAACTGCAACATTCTTCAATCGATGTTCCTTGTTTGTTATTCAAGTAAAACATCTTTTATATACCTATTCAGCATGCAGGCTTTTCACAGGATTAGCACGCGCGGCCGAATAGGTTTGATACGAGATTGTCAGCACAGCAATGCCCAGAATCAGTGTGGCACCCGCTATAAAAATCCAAGGAGATATAGCTATGCGATATTCAAAAGATTGAAGCCACCAGTTCATTCCAAACCATACACCCGGACTGAACAATATAATGCCCCATAGTATAGGTCTGATAGCTTCACCATTCAGCAACCTGATAATGCCAAAAGTAGAACTACCCATTACCTTGCGTATACCAATTTCTTTTGTCCGCGATTCAATCATATAGGTTGATAATCCCAGGAGTCCGAGGCATGCTATAAAAATAGCAATAGAAGTGAACAGCGTGGTGATGGTTAAAGTACCTTGTGTGCCGGAAAATTTCTTTTGATATTCCTGATCTACAAAATAATAATCAAACGGATACGCTGGATTATACTTGGTAAACAATTTTGAAATATAGTCTATACTTTGCTGCATCGGTTTGTGTGGATTGAGACGCAAGTGTATTACGGTAAACCATCCTTTACTTCCTTGCAACACCATCGGTTTGACTTTTTGAAAAGGAGATGTAAGCACGAAATCTTTAATGACACCCACTACATGCCATTCGGTTCTTCCATCTCTGATAAGTTCTCCAACGGGTTGTTTAAATCCCATGATCTTTACTGCAGCCTCATTGAGAAGTACAGCTGTTGAATCAGAAGGATAGCGTTCAAGATCCATATCGCGACCAGCCATGAGCGTAATACCTGCCGTTTTGGTAATATCTTCATCAACATAAAATCTATCGACCATTAATTTACTTTCCGGATCCTTTCCCTGCCAATCCAGCGCATAAGTTTTGCTCCAGCCTTCTGTTATTGGCGAACTGGTTTTCGTTACCGACTCGATATACCCCGACTGAAGTAATTCCCGTCTGTATGCGCTATAATTTTTATCCAGGTCTCCGGTAATAAAATGATATACCAGGTTATCCTTCGAGTACCCGACTTCGCGATGTTGTACAAATACAATCTGGTTGTAAACCACGGTGGCTGCTATAATAAGCGACACTGCAAAACCAAACTGAAATACGACCAGTAATTTTCGAAGACGATTTTTACCTGAACTGACGGACGCGCCCTTGATAACACGTATAGGATTAAATGACGATAAATATAGAGCCGGATATATACCTGCTAAAATTCCCACCAGAATTACAAACACAACTGCTGATATCCAGAAAGCTATATTTTGAAAGTCGAGTGTAATGCCCTGCTTTACCAGGTTGTTAAAAGCCGGAAGGCTCGTATAGACAATACCCAATGAAATAATACCAGCCCCCAATGCCATGAGTACAGATTCTGAAAGAAACTGTGCGACCAGCGAATAACGAAAAGCACCCGTAACTTTTCGAATACCAACTTCTTTTGAACGCCTTTGTGCCCGTGCCGTGCTCAGGTTAATAAAATTAATGCACGCTATTGCCAGCAGACAAACACCCAGAATTGCCATCATGCGCATGATCTCAATACGGCCACCCGCCTGTACACCATTTTCAAAGCGTGAATACAACCGCATCTTGGTAAGTGGAAAAAGAAATACTTCCATAGTCTGCTCATCCTTGACATGCGATGCCGTTATCTTTTTGATTTGTTCATTGAATAAATCAGGGTCGGTACCCTTCTTCAATTTTACATACGTGCCAACAGAATTATTCTGCCAGTCGGTTTGCTTTCCTTCAAGCTGCTCCATGAACTTAAAGGGAATTATATAGTCGAAATGAAAATCAGTATTACCCGGAAGATCTTGTAGTATACCTGTAACAATAAATTGAAAATTATACCCGGCATCGCTGATCGTCACCGTCTCACCTAATGCTTCTTTATCGCCAAACAGTTGGTGAGCAAATTTATCTGTAATAACCAGTGAGGATGGCTCTTGTAATGCACGGGATGCATCTCCTTTTAGTAAGGGGAACGAAAACATAGTCAGGAACCCCTCATCGGTAAATATGCCAGAGTTCATCATCAGCCGCGTATTGCCAACTGTAAACAAGTATGCCGCACTATAGTCAACCACACTCACGGCACTTTCCACCGCTGAATACTCTTCCGCTAATGTTGGTGCAAGTATACGGGGTGTACGATCCCAGCACTGGAGCTGACCATCCAATGTATTTCTATTCCAGGCCTTATATATCCGATCTTTATCTTGGTGAAACTGATCATAACTAAATTCATATCCGATCCACAAGCCTATCAAAATAGCGCTGCTCATGCCGAGCGCAAGACCCGATACATTGATCAGTGAATAACTCTTATTTCGCAACATGATGCGAAGGGCAATCTTCAGATAATTAGCAATCATATAGAGTGGGAGTAATGACCATGTTATTTTATTTCGGAGAACGATGCCTGGTCTGAAAAAGCGAATCACATTCCACAGCAATCTTCGTCTTGCTTTTCGCTCGTGATATACTTTTACATCCTTGTTAAATTTCTGCAACAGATCACCTTCTATTTCTTCGTATAGTGGCGCAGGACAAAACCACGACAACAGTTGAAATGGGAATCCTGGAGGAGTTATTCTTTTATTTTCTTCCATAGAGGTACTCATTTTCAATTACTCACAATGCGGAGTTGTGGCACGAGTTTCCAAAGATCGACACGGGCTTCCTTCATCGCCTTTAACATAGCCATACCGGCACTTGTAACTTTAAATATTCGTTTCCTTCTTCCTCCCCTTTCATTGGTTGCTCCTCCTAAATCTGACTTGATATAGCCTTTGTCTTCGAGGCGATACAAGGTTACATGCACAGCGCTAAGATTGACCTCGCGCTTTAATCGCGTCTCAATTTCTTCTGCAATGGCAGCACCATAAGCATCTTCCTGCAGTGCTGCCACCAGTGTCAATATTATTTCCTCAAACTCTCCTAAAAATTCCTTTGGCATATCCTTAACAAAACTATATCCTTATATTTTGTTAAGTAAATAAAACAAATAAAATCCGGTTTTGCAAAGTGGGCCCTCTGCATCAGGAAAATTATAATGATCTAAAGAGCTATGAGAACACTAATTGGAGCTGTAGAGTCAGAGATATGAACGCGAAGACAGCCAGTGGCGGCATTGAGCAATGGATATTGAACAAGGAACACCGATCCATGAATGGCGAAGTGAAAGGCAAATGTCTCCCACAGAATGGCACAGAATCTATAATAGTGTAATACGCTCTCGCCCTGACTCGTGTGTAGGTGAAAGCCTTCTATAACGAATAACTATTAACGAATCACGAATACTGCATGAAGAAACAAAGAGTCGCACCTCTATCTGCTTCTACATTAGCAGAAGTAACTTAGAAACCAGTAACCAGTTTAAGTACTGCATCCGGGAATAAGCCCAGTGCAAAGCTTAATACTATCAGTACAAAGAATAGTGCTTTGTGCGAGCCACGAATCTCTATAGTAGCTCCTTCCGGTTCGCGGAAGTACATCGCGATGATGATGCGGAAGTAATAGTATACACCGATGAGGGATGTTATTACGGCTACGATTACCAAGCTGGTATAGCCGTGGTTGATTGCCTGCGCAAACACCAGGTACTTTCCGAAGAAGCCAGCGAGTGGTGGTATACCTGCCAGTGATAGCAACGCTATGGTCATGGTAACAGCGAGCCATGCGTTCTTTTTATACAGACCGTTGAAGTAGTCTATCGTAGTTTCTTCTGCAGGGCCTTCTACTAAATGCAACACACTGAATGCTGCCAGTGATGCTACAGTATAGGTGGCCAGATAATAAAATATAGTATCGGTACCAGAAGGGTTTGCTATAAATGCGAGGAGTATATATCCCACATGACCAACGCTGGAATATGCCAATATACGCTTTACGTATGTCTGATATACGGCTGTTACGTTCGGAATCACGAGTGTAAGTACAGTGATTACGGTAAGAACGGTAGTCCAGGTAGAAGCGGCTGCAACGAAGCACGTTGAGAAGATACGAATGAAGGCAGCGATGGCAGCAACTTTTACTACAGTAGACATAAAGGCTGTTATAGTAGTAGGTGCACCGCTATATACATCAGGAGCCCAGAAGTGGAATGGCACCGCCGATATCTTGAACGCCAGACCAATCATCATCAACAATATACCGGCATAGAAGAATGTAGGGAAGCCTGTTGGATTAGCCGTCAGTGTCTCAGCTATCGTATGGATGTGGAATGAACCGGTTGCTCCGTATATCAGGGCTATACCAAACAAGAGAAAGCCTGTAGCGAATGAACCCATCAGGAAATATTTGAATGCAGCTTCCGTAGAAGTTAGACTATCTTTTTTACTTCCTGCCAATACATATAGCGACATAGAGAGTATCTCTATACCAAGGAAGAGCATCGCCATGTTATTGAACGATGACATGATCACCGAACCAACCACAGCAAATACGACCAGTGAAGTACGATCGGTACGATGCGTTTGTGTAGCAAAATAATCGGCCGATAGCCAGAACCAGATAATGGTTGCAAGTCCTATCAATATTGTAAATGCCAATGCCAGGTTATCGAACACCAGCATATTGCTAAAGTACATGGTGGCTTCATCGCCATGGTGTATCCAATCAGCAACAGCCAGCCCAACAGCCGCTATCATACCGATGATCACAAATGCAGTAAGCCATCTTTTCAGATTGCCAAATTCTGCAAGAAGAGAAACGATACCTAAGCCGGTGATAACAAATAATGCGTTCATATATTAGTTGGCGGAAGCAGTAACTTCTGAGATTGAATGTAAAAGATTAGTAACAGCCGATTC
>NZ_DATCSD010000490.1:0-13462 GCF_036568665.1 Ohtaekwangia sp.
TGTGAATGGCACGAGTTGATCGCCATCCCACACAGCAAATGTATAGTCGGTATATAAATTAGCTCTTCGTCCGGCACCATGCATGGCGTAGATCATTACAGCATCTACGGTAAACGGATCGATCTTCCATTTCCACCAATCACCTCTGCGCCTGCCATTGCGATAAGCAGAATCTTTTCGCTTTAGCATAATGCCTTCGCTAAACAGATCGCGTGCACGCGAGCGCTCTTCAGCCAGTTGTTGCCAGGTATTAAAATATACCAATGGTGAAAGGCGCAGTACAGGATGAGGATTCGTACATAGCTCTTCTATTTTCTTTCGTCTCTCCCGCATATTCCAATGGCGTATATCCTCGCCCTGCCACTCGAGTATGTCGTACGTTACAAAAGATACCGGTACATCCTTGAGCAATTTTGCACTCAGCGTTTTTCTGCCGATGCGGGTTTGCAGATGATTGAACGATAACGGATGATCATCTTTATAGGGCAAGATCTCGCCATCGATCACCGTACCATCCGGAAGTAATTCCAGTACGGTAGTAAACTCGGGATATTTATCGGTAACAAGTTCTTCTCCGCGCGACCACACAAACAACTGCCGGTCGCGCACAATGATCTGCCCGCGTATACCATCCCATTTATGTTCGGCATACCACTCGTCCGGACTGCCCAAAGTATTCACATCGTCTTCCAATGCATAAGCCAGGTAAAACGGATACGGTTTGGATATATCTTTCTGCTCCTGTGACAAGAGTAACTCTTCAAAACTTCCTGTATCGGGCAACCAGTTACCCATCAGTTTATGCGCTACTACATTTTCGCGTGTGCCGGTATGCTTTGCCAATGCTTTTACCATCAGTTGCTGCGATACGCCCATCCTAAAACCTCCGGTAATAAGTTTATTAAATACAAAGCGCTCAGTATGATCAAGACGATTCCATGCCCAAAGTATTTTTTCTTTTTTCTCTTCAATGGTTAAAGGTTCGAGTGCACGGATGAAGTCGATCCAGTATGTAAGCGATTCATCCGATACTTCCTGCGGCTGCGGAAGCAATAATGTTATTGTCTCAGCGAGGTCGCCCACCACTGCATACGATTCTAAAAATAACCACGGAGGAAAGCCCGATAACTCCGAAGCCCATGTTCCCAATAAAGTTGTATTAATAGTTCGCTTCGGTCTGCGATGTGACAGCAATGCGATTGACCACAACTTGTCCTGATCGGATACTTTCTGAAAGTACTCTACCAACGCTTTGATTTTGCCAAGTGTTTTGGTAGTGCGATCGAGATCAGTAAAAAGCTGTGCAAAGTTTTTCATACCGGCAGGGCTATACGCAGAAAGCAAATTTCAGCACAACGAGTATGAGTATGCAACAGGTATATACTCATAACTCCGGGTTTTCGAGTGATGTAGCAGCTTCTTCGGGGGATGTTTTATCGGCACCTTCCACCATCTCACCAAGTTCGCCCTCGTAGGTAGTTTTTACCGGATGCGCTTCTGTACCATTCTCATTCAGCCAATGCGAAAAAATTTCAGCGTAGCCATGCGTTACATATACTCTTTCGGCACCAGTCTCTTTTACGGCTGTGTTAAGACTTCTCCAATCGACATGGTCCGAGAGAGCAAATCCTCTGTCGGCACCTCTTCTTCTGCGTGCACCGCGAAGACTCATCCAACCGGAAGCGATACCTAACGAGTATGGCAGAAACCTGCGTATCCACGGTGAGCCTACTGCAGATGGCGGACATATCACCAGAGCTCCTTCAAAATCCTGCTTTTTACTTTCCTTTGTTACCCGGTGTGTTTCCGGTAATGCTATACCTTGTTGAATCATAATCTGATTTATAGCATCTACCGCTCCATGCACTACAATCTTGCCAATGGATGCATCTATATTCTTCAACAGTCGCTGACTTTTCCCTAAGGTATAGCCTGCCAATACCGATACTCTTCCCTCCTGCTGGTTCTCGCGCCACCAGGCATTGATATCCTCAAAGATTTCCTGCTGCGGTCGCCAGTTATATACCGGCAAACCGAAAGTTGATTCAGTAATAAATGTGTGACACTTTACCGGTTCAAATGGTTCGGAGATTCCATCCGGTTCTAATTTATAATCACCGGTAAAAACCCATACTTCATCTTTATACTCTACGCGTATCTGTGCCGAGCCGGGTATATGTCCGGCCGGATGAAAGGAGAATTGAACGCCTTGTATATATACCGGCTTGCCATACTCCACCGTTTCGATCGTATCCAATTTTAGCCGATGCCGGATAACCGGTGCTGCCGAAGAAGTACACAGGTAATTTTTATGCCCCCAACTTGCATGATCGGAATGACCATGTGTGATGAGCGCACGATCTACCGGCTTCCACGGGTCGAGGTATACATTTGCCTGCGGGCAGTATATGCCGCGGTCAGTAAATTCCAGTAGCGCCATGTATATAGCTTTGCATGTTAAACAGACAAACGACTAAAAAGATATACCATGCCACCGGTGTAGCAATAGCAACGCAGTTACTTATGTTTATTATCGATAGCTTTGGGCACCTCGCATCCTGTTTTTCTTCTGGTATCTGCCAGGTGAAATATCTTCCAGCCGTCTTTGCCTTTGTGCAGGTGGAAAGCGTCCACCCCGCAATGGCTAAATGTTTTATCGAGATAAAATGCATAGTCGCACCAGGCTTGTGCAAAATCGCCATCGATCTGGATCTTGAGATTCCATATTTCTTCGTACCATACTTCTTTGTGCGGAGTGCCTACTGCTTTCAGAAATCCATCGAGTGAAGATTCGCGGTGCAGTACCGGGTTGCCGGCTTTATCGCGGGCTATGGTAGCCAGGGTAATTTCATGGGTAAAGGCAGCATGTACCAGGGCACTATCGCCCCTCTCCATGCCGAGGAAGAGATTGGCTATCACCTGCTTTACAGCCTGTTCCTCGGGGGTTAACTTCTGTGCATGGCTGGCGGCATGTATACCGATCAGTAAGAGAAAGAGAAGGTAAAGATGTTTCATAGCGTTATCAGGTTATTAAGACAAGATCAACAAAGCTAATCACCTGTCGAATAACATTTACGTTAATGGCAGGAATGCACGCTCACTCCCAAATATTTCTTATTTTTATCGCTGCTATTGCTACTATTATGACCCAGAAAACGCTCTGCCTGTTACTGCTCTGTGCTATCCTCCCGCTGCGCGGATGGACCCAGGCCGATAGTCTTCAATCCTCTCTTGACACTGCTAAAAATCAATACAAGGTTAAAGCACTGAATGAGCTCTTCCGGAAGTTCCATGAGAATGATCCTGCCAAAGCTGTTGGCTTTGCACGAGAAGCACTCAACCTCGCCACGGAGGTAGGCGATAAAAAAGGACTTGCTGCTGCCTATAATAATTTAGGTATAGCCTATAAAACACAAGGTGCGTTGGATAAAGCGCTGGAGTATTATCTCCGATCACTTCGTATATATGAATCGCTCAATAATAAAGAAGGCATTGCTACAACCAAGAACAACATCGCGACTATATACTCGATGAAGAAAGACTTTGGCCAGGCGATGAAGTACCTCGAAGAGTCGTATGCCTTGTTTGTGGAGATGAAGGATGAAGACAAGATCATTCGCTCGATGAACAACCTCGGTAACTTGCATAGTGAGATCCAGCTATACGAAAAGGCAATGAGTTATTTCTCTCAGGCCTATCAACTGGCCGAGAAGAAAGGAACGCTATACGCTGACCCGTTGATGAATATGGGAAACCTATATTTCCGTCAGAATAATTATCAGCGTGCTGTTGAACAGTATGAGAAGGCGCTTGACCTCGAACGTAAAAACAACAACAAACTCGGGGCCCTTAACATCCTAGTAAACCTGGGCATTACCTATACCAAAGCCAAACAACCGAAGCCTGCACAGGTATATCTGGACGAAGCTCTCTTGCTATGCGAAGAGTTGCAGGCATATTCCTTCCAACCAGCCATTTACAAAACCAGTGCAGAGAATTACGCCAACCAGGGAAAGTGGAAAGAAGCTTACGAGTCGTTTGCCAAGTATGATGATGTGCGTGAAAAGATCTATGGCGAAGAGAGCACACGCAACATAGCACAGATGGAAATGATCATGGAGTTTCAGCAGAAAGAAAAGGAGTATGATCTGCTCAAGCAGCAAGACGAGATCACGCAATTAGAGTTGAGAAACAGCCGTTTGTTTATCGTGCTTTTTATTCTTGGCGGACTAATTATACTCGGTGCGTTGAATTTTTATTTTAGCAAGAAAAAGATCAGAAGAAAATCCTAGTTGAACAGATAGGCCGTTATCGTTTGCATGCCCCTATTAAGCAGTTGTATATTCTGCTTTTGCCTCTTGCTTCATCGTGTTTTTTGATGATTAATTTTTACAAACAAATCCTTTCACGGTTAGGGTGCAACATATACCTTTGTTGCCGTTAAACAATTACAACCATGTTTCAACAGTTTATAGGAGACGGAGCTAATATTTTCATCGCGATCGTAGCAGTTTTGGTAGGTTTTGCTACTGCTCTTGGCTACATCGACTTCCTCAAGACAAAAAAGGAACAGAAGAAAGATTAATGCAGATCAATCGCTATAAAAATATAAAGCCTTGATGCTGCTGCATCGAGGCTTTTTTATTTCATAGCGTGTTGACTGCTGTCCCCCCCTCTCAGAAAGGCGATTTGTATTTACTCTGCCAGTCTTCCCACTTCGTATTTTTATAGTGCCCTTCACCAATGAATTGGGCAATCATGTGAAACTCAGGCGCCTGCCGGTAGCCCGGGAGTGGTTGAATCATTCTAAACTCTTCATCGAGGAAAACCACTGTCGGATAACTCATCTGGTTATTCAACAACGCTGCCGCTAGCTGATGATATCCGCTGCGACCACTCGCCACAAATTTGAACGTGGTGCCGTTGAATACTACATCTTCATGTTGCTCTCCATTGAATTTTACCGCGTAGAATTTTTCATTCAGTAACTGGGCCACCTTCGGATCACTAAAGGTATTTTTATCCATCACCTTGCACCAGCCACACCAATCGGTATATACATCTATAAAGATCGGGCGCTTGGTAGTCTTCGATTTTTGAAGCGCTTGCTCAAAGGTCATCCAATGCACCGGAGCTTCTTCTGCGGCATGCCCCGACTGACCGATCAATGTCATAGAGGTAATGGTTATGATACCAACCACGGCTGCAGCCATCATCCATATTCTTTTCATGCGATACGTATTTAATTATCCATTCACGCTGCGTAACTCTTCTTCTATCAGCGCTATAACTTTCTCAATAAACAAATCTAGCCATAAAAGAGGTCACATCGTTTACCGTTTATCTTTTATAGGCGACTGGTAGTAACCTTTTCGGGTTAAGCGGGTAATCTCTGTACGAAAACACCCATGCGTTATGTTCACAACCGAACATTCTATAGCAGTCAAAACCAAGAATCAGACCAAAAACAGGGATTTTGATGCTGGCATGTCATTGGCAAAGAACCGAACCGTGATGAAAAGACGCTTTACATATCGTGAGTTTACCCTCTTCGTTGGTATCGTTGTGGCGCTTATCGTGGTGTTCACATTATTCCGCATGCAAACATCCGAGCACACATCACAAAGCTCTACTGTATTTCAGTTTCCCAAGATCACATTTGTAGAGAAAGGTATATTCAAAAAAGTTATTGCCAGCGTTTTGTTCGAGTAACTATTTTCTGGGAGCTTCTTTCAGGTTGAAATAATCGCGGTTTAAGTTGAATACCAATGAAAAGCGATTTCGATAGAGCGAAGTTATCTCTGTATTGGAGATGGGCACCTGGTATCCGTAAAATATGTCGGCAAAGCCAAGAATGGTAAGCCCGACTTTAGGCGTGAACACTAATGATTGCCGGTTAGCTCCTTCACTGTTGTAATTATGATCGATGAAATATGTTACATCGGCTGCCACACCAAATATACCTGCCGTAAATTCATAGCCGAGCTTGGGGCCCAGTAATAAGTTACTGTCATCTACAAATATATCTACTGTAGTATAGGGGCCTTTGGATGCAAGACTTAATGGATGTTTGTATATATTCTGCCAATATAAACCGACTTCAACGAAGGCGCGATCTTGCATACCTACGCCAATCTTTGGAACAAAGCGTTGCTTCGTCCAGTAATGTTGAAAAGGTTTAGAACTGGATGAGTCCGATGGCTGGGCAATCAGTATGGTGGTATAAAGAACCAGCATAATAACCGCGAAACTTCTTATAGTCAATATGCTACGATCGGTACGCATAGTAATGCAATATAACTTCTATCGCTCGTTTAATAGCCTCGTTGATCGGGAAAAAATCCCGTGCCAGTTCAAAGTCTATCGCGTGAAGTTGCATATAATAATGACTCATAACTGGTAAACTCTCTCCTGCTTCGATCCGTTCTGCTGTGCGCTGATAATTTTCAGCCTGCTCAGTTTTGATGATCTGACAGGTTACAAGTTCTGATCTTCCGTACTTGTTGGTACGTGCCGAATAGCCAAACAACCGACAGATAAGTCCGCGATGTTTATACTCCGAACATAACCCGGCTCCTGCCTGTGTTGGATTGAGAATAAGACAAAGCGAAGAATCATCTTTACGAAGACGCTCGAACCAATCATCAGCCAGTCCTTGCTGATAGAGGTAATGAGCAAAAGGAAGAAACTCAAGAATGGTAGCTTCAATGTCGGCCTTATAGCAGCACTTGCCACAGCCCCAGGCACAATGCAGGTTCGACCAGGATTGAAATGATGCAATCTCCTGATCAAGCTTTTCAAAAACTTCTTCTACCGCTTTTACTTTTTCGCCCAGCTCCATATTGCAAAGGTAGAACAAAAGGATGGCTTGACAGTAGAATACCTGCAAATACAACAACGCCCCTCCCACACGCACAGTCCGCAGTCAGAAATCAACTGTTATTTTTCGCCTGACATAAATTTACTCAGGCTATAGGTGGCACTCTTTCGAATCGTGTTGCGCACCATCGGGCTCCACCCCAGTAACAAACCGGAAACACCCAGCGCTTGTCGCGACCATCGCCAGAGATTGAATGCATCGTGATGACGGTATATCTTGCCATCTTTAAACTCGAATGTCGCCTGAATGATATTATGTACCGGCCGGCCGGTTTTCGAAAATGTATACCAGGCTTCCCAACGACACGTGCCGCTATCTCCCTTCACTTGAATATCTGAAAATGAAGCACGCAAATCTTTTGCAGATGTGAGCAACATTTGCCACATACCTTTTACCTGTTGTGCGTTAAGATGTTGAAAGACGGGATCCTGAAACGTTGCCTGCGGATGATAGCATTGCTGCATGGTAGCATAATCGCGATTCTGAAAAGCGGTATAAAACTGGCGGATCAGGTCTTCGTGCTGGCTCATGGGTGTAGTACGTTTAGTAGACTGCTAAAGTAACCCTGATAGCCCAATTCAAAAAATGGTATCGGCTATATATAGGTATATTTATTTTCGCTTATACCGTACGGACACCAAACCCGTGTTGTACTGTTTTGTTTCACAAAGAGTAAAATGCTTGCGTTCTTTGATGTGCTCAAACAACGGTTTGCCTTGGCCCAGTATAATCGGATGAATGGATAACCATATCTCATCTATAAGATTCGCGTTGAGAAATGCCGCAGTAAGACTTGCTCCGCCAAACAGCCATATATCTTTACCCGGTTGTTGCAAGATCTTCTTCGCTTCTTCTATACCATCGCCTTGCACAAGTTCGGTTCCGGCAGGAGCGTGGTTTAACGTATTTGAAAATATATAGACTTTTTTAGAAGGGAAAATGTAACTCCCCGCCACTTCATAACTTTTGCGACCATAGAAGATCGCATCGATGCGTTGCATAAAAGCATCCATACCATAATCCTGATCGGTAAAACACCAATCATATTCGCCATTCGGACCTTCAATCAATCCATCCAGACTTACAGCTACTCCTAAAATAACTTTGCGCATATATTTATAGATCGGTTAGATCAACACTAATTTTATAAATTGTTTTTCGCCTTTGGTTGTGATCCGAAAATGTTTACTGTCCTGATTTTTCTCGATCTAGTCAAGCTCTTCAACACGAAGCGTTACCGGTTACCCAGTTTACCTCCTATGCTTGAGAAGCAGATTTTATCTGACCAGGCTAATCGTTCTTTTTCATTTGAAACGATGTATAGTATATATGATTACAGGTAACATTGCTGCAGAATGAGCTTCGTGTCGTACATGTATAATACGCTGCGCATGTCCTTGCGATGAGTATGCAATAAACATCCCGGTAATCGCCACCAGGATGCCGATCAGTATAATTATCTTTCTCATGGTGTTTTTGTTCACGTTAAAATCTATTTCAAATGATCTATAGTATATATAATTATTGTACGCCAACCTGTATCTCTACCACGTTGGCTTCCGGATGCAGGAAATCGGCATTCACGTAGATCTCCCGGCTGATGGCATTCGGCGTAAGCTTATGCCCGGCAATAAACGCCATTAACTTGCTATAGCTTACCGGCATCTTCGACCACTCACCTTCATGTGTAATAGAAGCACAACGAAATGGTTCGGTTCGCTTGAAGTGAAACTCGCCATCGTAATCGCGCGATACATCGGCCACCGGCAAAGCAATCTCCAACGTAAAAGTTTTTTGTTCATCGCCCGTAAATCCGAAGTAGTGCCAGTGTACAGGGCCGGTAATAGCAAGCTGTTGCTGCACGGCTTCGCGAAAAAGCTTTTGCCCGATCGGTAAAAAATTCACGAGTTCATGCACCCGTGTTTCTGTTCTGAAGAAAAGAAAGTTGATAGGTTTTACTTCCTGGATTTTCATAAGACGAGGGTTTGTTGTTTCGTATGTAAATCAACGATCGATGCCTGACAGCCCTGTGTCAGCAGTAAAAAAGAATTTCAATCTTCGAGCTCCAGAATTTCTTTCAGACGAAAAAGATCGCGCGCACGCTCGTGTAAAAACTTCATGGCCTCAAAAGGCTCTGCAGGTCCATTAACAACATCGCTATGTACCTGCACTGTCAGCTTCATTACTGTTCCCTGCTCACGCGGTTCAAACTCAAATATACTGGTGGAACTAAAGGACTGGTTTTGTGTGCGTACCGATCGCTTTTGATAAGGAACAAACTCGGTGATCTGACATAAAGCATGTTCATCGTTGCCAGAATCTTTCATTACTTCTCTGAATCGGGCTCCCGAAATATTTCGTTCATCGCCCAACCATACCGTTTCGGCTACCTGCTTTTGCCACGCAGCGTTGTTACTGATGTCTGATACATAGTTGAACAATGCTTTTACCGGCCAGTTAATTTCGATTTGTTGACAAATGGTTTGCATACGACAGTTGGATTTGTTGAAACAAAGCAACGTAGTATGTCTGACAGCCCTATGTCAGGAGTTTTTAAAAAGATTTTGTTTTTCTGCAGGCGAAGTTATCACGGCAACACCGCGGGACTAAAAAGGGTGAGGCACCGCCTGATTTTACTCAAGCGGTGCCTGTATATATATAGTTGAAGTGTTTACCTAGAGACTGGCCGCAGTCTTTACTTTGAACAACGGCTTGTATGCATCACGATATGCCCACGCCAAAAAGAGGTGAACTGCGAAGATCACAATTCCCATGGGCGCGCCCTCTGGTGCCAGTATTGTATGATACAACAATATATTTAAAGAGATGGGCATAAGAATTACCAGTGAGAGTGGCACAAGTGCACCAACCAGTAATAAAGCTCCTAACACAACTTCAATACCTTTTAACATGGGGAAGAAAAAGCCCGATTGAAACAGCCCGGTTACATACGCCTGTGCAGAAGCACTCAGCGTAGGCTGCGGCATGGATAAGAAGTTCAGGAAGAAATTCAGTCCGAATACAAAGTAAATTAATCCGAGTACTACACGTGCGGCAACAACCGCTATTGATTTGACTTTCGACATAACAAATGTATTTATAGTGTTGAATTATGCATTTACACTTTCTTCTTCAAACACCGGATAATCGATAAGACCTTTGGCCTCTGCAGAATAAAATGTGCTTACATCCAGCTTGATGTTGAGTGGCAAATTTTTACGCAAGCGCTCTACCAAATCAGGATTGCTGATGAAAGGTTTACCAAAAGCTACCAGGTCAGCAAATTGTGCGGCCAGATCTTCTTCTGCGCGCGCTAATGTATAGCCTCCGCTGAGTATCAGTGTATTTTTAAATTTATCGCGTATCGCTTTCTTGATGCTCAGGGGTACTTCCGGTGCTCCCATTCCACTATGATCTACCAGGTGTATATATACCACGCCTATGTCATTCAACTTTTCCGCCAGGTAAGTATAGGTAGCATCGATCTCATCATAATGTGGCATATCGTTATATATACCGTATGGAGATAACCGGATGCCCACTTTATCGCGACCTATAGCCTGTGCTGCTGCAGTAGCGACTTCCAATACAAAACGCGTTCTGTTCTCGATGCTTCCGCCATAATTATCCGTGCGCTTGTTAGAGAATGGTGAAATGAATTGCTCTAACAAATATCCATTGGCACTATGCAATTCGATGCCATCAAAACCGGCCGCGATCGCGTTGCGCGCAGCTTGTATAAATTCATTTTTTGTTTCTTCCAACTCTTGGAGCGACAGGGCCTGCGGAACAGGGTGCTCTTTTTTACCTTCCTGGTCTGTCCACATTTCACCGGCAGCCGCTATAGCTGAAGGGGCTACTAATTTTGCACCTTTCGGTAAATTCAACGGGTGCCCTATACGGCCAGCGTGCATCAATTGTGCGAATATCTTACCGCCTTTTTTATGAACGGCATCTGTTACCAGCTTCCAGCCTTTTACTTGTTCTTCTGAAAACAAGCCGGGCATGCGTGCATAACCTAAACCATTTGGCGAAGGCGATACACCTTCGGAAATGATCAAGCCTGCTGCAGCGCGCTGTCCATAGTAATGGGCTATTAATTCGTTGGGTACATTGTTAATCGCACGAAGGCGTGTCATCGGAGCCATTACAATGCGATTATCCAGGGAGGCCTCTCCCAGTTTGTAAGCGGTAAAAGCGACTTTAGTACTCATGGGTGAAAATGTGGTTAATTAATACATTTAAATGTTTCAATATATACTCTCGAAAAAAGAGCCTGTGGTTGCAGGCTTCGTATTGCTAAAAGGCGAAACGTTTCTTTTTAGTTCATCGATACATTGAAATTCTTCAATATATTTTCCCAAAAAAAATTTCGGTCAGACGAACTTTAACTGATTAATGCAGGCTGTATATTCCTTTAAAACTTTTTCATTCAGAATATACTTATGATTTCTGCCCTCTTTTTCGGTCTCAATCAGTCCTGCTTCAGTTAAAACCTTCAGGTGGTGGCTTACTGAAGGTTGTGCCAGGTCACTTTCTTCCTGTATCTGCGAGCAATGCCCGCATCCGCCTTTTTTTGAAATATGCTGAAGGATCTTCAAGCGGTGTGTATCGCCTAATGCCTTGGATATCTTTTCTATCTGTTTTGCGCTAAGTGCCATGTTAACATCGAAAGATGCGAATATATCAATCTGCAATAAGTACGCAAATAATCTATGAAAAGTTCGGCTGTATTACCCTCCGATATGAAGCCTGTGCCGCGTCCAACGCGCTATATCGCGTTCGTAATGCGTGATCAATACAAGCGTTGTTTCCGGGTGAAGATGCTCCTGCAGATAATCATTGACACGCTCTTTGGTGCGCGTGTCCAGAAATTGAAACGGCTCGTCCAATAACAGCAACTCCTTATCCGACACAAGTCCGTGAATGATCAGCATCAACTGTAACTGCCCGGACGATAAATGTTTTACAGGTTTCTCTATGAATACACCGGCTTCAAAATAATCGACTATAGCGTTTAATTTTTGAAGCGATAATCCGCGATTTTGCCCGAGTATATATTCTCTGGCCGACATCGTTATATACTGTGGGTTAAGATAGCTCGATAACTCCGGCCCGAGGTAATTTATTCTTCGCTTCACATCCCAGATCGACTCTCCTGTTCCTCTGCGCTTGCCAAACAAATATACCTGCTGACTATAGGCCATGGGATGATCGGCATAGATAAGACTGAACAAAGTTGTTTTACCGGAACCGTTTCTTCCCGTAAGTGCCCAGCGCTCTCCGCGATGTATCTTCCAGTTGAGATCACGGAGTATATCGCGTTCACCATAGCGAATGGTAACATCTTTCATTTCTACTACGGGTATACCATTTCCTTTTGATGGCTGCTGTACCGGAGGCGTTGGTGTTTCGTGTTTCTGTTGTACAGATTCTATGGCTTGTATCCTCCCCTCATTCAGAACAAGCCTTCTGTTTATTACCGATGGCAGATGATGTTCATGATCTGCGAGAACAATATTGATCGCGTATGCTTCTGCCAGATGATCCAGGAATGTGATCAGGTCTTCACGACTCCGATAGTCCAATCCTTCAAAGGGATAATCAAGTAATAAAAGTTTTGGTAAAGCATGTACCAGGCTTTTCAGGATCAGTACTTTCTTCAGTTGTCCGTTAGACAGTCGTGTTACTTCCAGGTTCAGTAACTGATCGATGTTAAAGCTTGCCGGAAAATCGAGTATATGCAGTCTCTTCACGTCTTCACCAAACAGGTCACGCACCAACGGAATACGTTCGTCACCAATAGAATAATAGCGTTGCTGGTAAAACAATTCGTGGTGCTGCAAAAAAGCTTGAATGGCGTGAGCCGGTATATAGAGTATTTTTTGTTTGCGCTCCGCATACCGTTCATCCCACGTAGTGCCGTGTATAAAATCGCAGGTTATTTCTCCCTGCACAGGATGTATACTTCCGGCCAGCAATTCGAGCAGTAAAGTTTTACCGCTGCCGTTCGTGCCCGATAACACCCAATGCTCATTTTCATTGATGGTCCAGCTAAAATTTTCTAACAGTCGTTTGCCTGCTTTTGCTATACCTATATTTCGGAGTTCAACCATATAACAAAACTAAGGACGCTGAGCGAAATTGAAAGTACCATGAGAGCCTATACTAATTTTTATATTTATAGAAATATATTTGGTAAGGGCGGTATACAGAAACAGGTTACCGTTACGTGAGAAATGGTATAACATGTAAATACAAACAAACGTATGCTGCTGATTTTACCAATACAGAGGCAAAACGCCTTGATTATAAAATTGTTAGTAGTAAATTGAACAACCGTTACACGTATTTGGCTCATGGAAACCGAAAAACTGGAGTTCTTCAAACTCGATGAGATTGATCGCAAAGTACTTCTTTGGCTATTGGCTCACGTTCCGCAGAAATCCGTTATTGCCTGGATTGATTATATCGCTATAGAATACAGACAAGGTAAATCTGTGATGATCGACAGCGATCGCCTGCTGGCAGAAATGCAGGACGAAGTGCTACAAAAACCAGATGACAGTTATAGTCTGTAAT
>NZ_DATCSD010000491.1:0-2857 GCF_036568665.1 Ohtaekwangia sp.
TGAGTATAATTCTGTGCATAGTTAAAATTAACAATTGTATAAATGCATTATGTAAGCATGTATGATTGCACGTGCTATTTCAGGTTTTGTGTAGCCCGGCCGTTAGGAAATTGATTAAAATGGATGATGTAACACAAAAAACTATTTGGATGGCATCGGTCCCACGACAATACCTTCCTATATAGACCGCTTATAGCAAGGAAACGTTGGATGCTGAATCAGAGAAATTCAACAAATTTTAACGTCAGTCGAACAAAATCCAACAATTCAAATCAATATGTAATGTTATATATAGGTATAGTGCTGATTGCATTCAGTACTACAGTGCAGGCGGACTTGTCTTTTTTATACCCGCAATCAAGAGCCATAGGCAAGTGCCTATTTCACCAAGACCCGCTGGTATGGTAATAATGGAAGAGATACCCAGTCCATCATACGAGTTCGGAAAGAGAAAGTCTCCAACAAAGTTTGTGACATACCCAAAGCATCCGGCCATTAATAATATACCCAGTACTTTAGGAATAAGACCCGACCTGAACGCGAGGTATCCAAAAGGTAATAACCAAAGCCCCCAAAATATAGAAGCTAACTGATTGCCGTTGTTATAATAGCTAAGGTGGAGCATTACCTGAGACTGCAGATCGGCAGCATCAAACGCACTGAGGTAGCTGGCTTTGCTGATCAGGGTGAGCACAGCAAATTTGTTAAGCATGTTTACAAATGATATCGGTACACTCACCTCTGCCAGCACTACCATTAGTACAGCGTACGTTTTGTTTACAGGATTAAGTAACTGGTATAGCACTAGCGGCAGAAGTAAGAATGCCATATAGCACAACAGTCCGGCAAAGATACCCAGTCGGAAAAGAGTTTCGTGCGTTGCTATATTATTGAACGTTGCCGATGCATCGCTCCAATCGTTAAGCTGCGATGGAACATACATAAGGTGAAAGATACCTGTAAGCACAACAACGAGGTATAGGGCTCCGGCAAGTCTGGCGGTCTTTTTTCTTGGGTCCATAGTTTAGTTATTATGGTCATGACGTTTACCGCTGGTAATTGTTACAGACATACCGGTGCCTGCATTTATTTTTCTTTCAAAGAAGATAACATCTCCAGGTAATGACGATTGTACATAATGCCCAACACATTGCCAAATGGATCAAGAACCGATGCAGTGATAAACCCTTCGCCACGTTTTGTGATGGGCTCATATTCTTTTGCACCAATCGCTAAAAGGCCGGCCATCGTTTTTTTAACATCATCAACATGCCAATATAGTATAGCTCCGCCCGGACCGGGAGTAGCTACTTTTGGCATAAACTTCTTGCTTACAATGCCTACCTCATGCTGGTAATCGCCAACACGAAACTCTATATAGAATGGATTATCCGTATCGGGTCGTTGAAAGTACGGCTCTGTGCCAAATACACGAGTATACCAGGTGCGGGCCTCTTTCAGATCATCGGCCCAGAGGCTAACGTTGGCCATGCCGCGTAACATTGCTGTCGATTCCATTTTTATTTCTGTTTACTTATATACTGAAACAAAAGTATAATGGGTGTGCGACAGCCCTATGTCAGTTGTAAAATGTGCGTGTTGAAATTGATGAGATTTTTTCTGTAATTCTAAAGCTGAAGATTTGTTGCTACACTCTTATTCGATGGATTTCATTGCTATATGTAGCTCAGCAATATCACCGGTTCCTAAATGCAGACCTTCTTTCGTTAATGGTTTATAGCTGTTGGAAGTTGCTTTTAGTAAATATGTTCCTGCAGCGATATGATAGAACTTGAATTGACCCTGCGTATCGCTTGTTTGTGTATAGGTGTTAAAAGAATTTATTAGCTGAACTGTTGCTGCTTCGTCTGAATCAAGACCAGATACTTTCCCTTCAACGATAGCCGTTATAGTATCCATAATGGCAATATATTTAAACTTCAACACGCGACTGTTTTGCGTGCTGTCGCTATAATTGCTGATTTCTGTTTCGTCATAAGAATTTTTTTTATGGCTAACGCAGCTAACGATGCAAAAAGCCAGGGCAAGTACGATGATTACTTTTTGCATGACTCTTATTTCTTTTTGCTCTTTTGTTTCTTATCGCTTTCTTTCTTGTCGCCTTTCTGTTCACGCTTTTGCAATACGATAGCAATTATAATTCCTCCGATGGCTGCAAGCAACAGATATATAGGGGCAGACCATCGCAAGGTCATATAGAGCTTATAGAAAAAGTCTTTTGTGCCCTCAAAATGAAATTCCTCTCTTCGATTAACAAATTTCAGTATATGAAATACCATGAGAACCAAAAAGATCAGTCCGAAGTATTTGAACGCCTGCTTTTTCATTGCTTCTATATAGTGAATTTAAGTCGCGAAAATACAGAATCCTTTGCGGTTTATATATGGATGTGAAATGATAAATGAGTATGCAAATCGGCATCCTATTTAGTTACAACGTTGGTGTATATATTTCAATCACCTTATCGGAGTCCACCTGTTATCGAAGAAGTCAAATTTCTCCACGGTGTGATCTTTACCAACGCGGAAGGTATCAAGTCGGGTATAGTGTCCGGCCAGTAATTCGTAGAAGCCGATTACAAAATATGGATGTTGTTGGGTAGGCTGTTCATCTGTCATGGTAAAAGCCTGCACGCGTTTTTCTCTTAAAGAAGCGGCTCCGACACGCACTTCTTTTACTTTCCAAACCAGTTTGTGATTCTCGATCTCGTCAGCAGAAACGTGAGCATCCTTAAACTCCAGGTATCTTCCCAGCGTGTCAGCTTTATCAACAGGCTTAAGGACAAAGTCAACATACTGCTGCCCAACGACATGGCTAAGCGACAGGTAGAGTAACA
>NZ_DATCSD010000492.1:0-2993 GCF_036568665.1 Ohtaekwangia sp.
TCTTTCCGGCAGAAGAATTAATGATAACATGGGAGTACATATCGCTAACAGTGTTATCAAACTGATGGCGCAGCGAAATCTCCCCATCAACAATGCCAACATCCTGATGCTGGGTATAACATTCAAAGAGAATTGCCCGGATATACGGAACAGCCGCGTAGTGGATGTTTACCACGAACTGAAAAGCTTTGGCACCCAGGTAGACGTATACGATCCGCAGGCCGATGAAGAAGAAGTAAAGCACGAGTATAGTATATCACTCACAAAAAATCTTTCAAAAAAATATCACGCTATTATCCTCACCGTAAGTCACCAGGAGTTTGCAGCGCTCGACCTGCAAGCGATTAGTCACGAAGGTGCTGTGATCTACGATGTAAAAGGCTTCTTACCAAAATCTACTATTACCGCACGACTCTAGTATCTATGGATAAAATAAAAATGGTTGACCTCCAGACACAATATCTCCTCATAAAACAGGAGATCGATGAGGCCATCCAGCAAGTTCTTACTTCTACAGCATTTATTCAGGGGCCTGAAGTAAATACCTTTGCCCAGGCACTTTCAGCATATATAGGCGGAGCACATGTTATACCCTGTGCTAATGGAACAGATGCACTTCAGATTGCCATGATGGCACTCGACCTGAAGCCCGGCGATGAAGTTATACTTCCCGTACACACGTACGTTGCTACTGCAGAAGTAATTGCTTTATTAGGATTAACTCCTGTATTCACCGAGGTAAATAAGGACACCTTCAACATTGATCCGGATATACTCGAATCTAAAATTACTTCGCGTACAAAAGCCATAGTACCGGTACATCTGTACGGACAATGTGCCGACATGGAGCCGGTATTGAAAATAGCAGCGCGTCATAACCTACATGTTATAGAAGATGCCGCTCAATCACTTGGAGCCAAGTATACATTTACCGATGGCACGACCAAAACCAGCGGAACCATGGGCACGATCGGCACTACATCATTCTTCCCTTCTAAAAATCTGGGATGTTATGGTGATGGCGGAGCAATCTTTACGAACGACAAAGCGCTTGCTGAAAAGATCAGAATGATTGCCAATCACGGACAACAGGTAAAATACCATCACGATATCATTGGTGTAAACAGCCGGCTGGATACACTACAGGCGGCTATACTTCGTGTAAAGCTTAATTACCTCGATCGTTACGAACGCAACAGAAATGAAGCTGCGTCTTCTTACGACCAAGCACTTGCTCAGGTCAAAGAAATCGAAATCCCCTATCGTGCAACTAATTCAACACACGTATTTCATCAATATACTATCAAAGTAAAAGATGGTAAACGCGATGCTTTGAAGAAATACCTGGAGCAGCAGGGTATACCAACTATGATATACTACCCTGTTCCACTTCACTTACAAAAAGCCTATAAGCGTTCGGGATTTGATGAAGGCTCTTTCCCGATTACCGAAGAGTTATCAAGAACAGTACTTTCATTACCGATCCATACAGAAATGAAGGCTGAAGAATTGAACTATATTACCTCAACCATCAAGACATTTTTTCATGGCTGAAGAAAAGAAATATTATGCTCATCCAACAGCAGTGGTGGACGAAGGATGCGAGATTGGAAACGGCACCAAGATCTGGCACTTCTCGCACATTATGCCTAACTGCAAAATTGGAGAACAATGTAATATAGGGCAGAACGTTGTGATATCACCCGAAGTAGTGCTTGGAAAAAATGTTAAAGTACAAAACAACGTTTCCATCTATACGGGTGTCCAATGCGAGGACGATGTATTTCTGGGGCCATCCATGGTATTTACGAACGTGACGAATCCGCGCAGTGCGATCAACCGGAAAAATCAATACGCAAAAACATTGGTAAAGAAAGGTGCCACGATAGGAGCCAATGCTACCATTGTATGCGGACACGACATTGGTCGATTTGCTTTTATAGGAGCCGGTGCTGTAGTAACGAAACATATTCCAGACTATGCACTGGTAATTGGCAACCCTGCCCGACAAACCGGATGGATGAGTGAATACGGCCACAAGCTCATCTTCAATGCAGCAGGAATTGCTACCTGCCCGGAGAGCAATGAGCAATACAAACTGGACAAGGGTAGTGTGTATAAAATAGAGATAGAGAAATAGTATGAAGAATTTTGCACTGATTGGCGCAGCCGGATTTATCGCTCCGCGCCACATGAAAGCTATTAAGGAAACAGGGAACAATCTGGTAGCAGCGTTAGACAAACATGACAATGTTGGTATTCTTGATTCTTATTTTCCAAACGCTGATTTCTTCACGGAGTTTGAACGCTTTGATCGCCATCTTGATAAATTAAAACGCAAAGGTGAAAAGATAGACTATATATCCATCTGCTCACCTAACTATCTGCACGACTCGCACATTCGCTATGCGCTTCGTTTTGGCGCCGATGCTATTTGCGAAAAACCACTGGTGTTAAATCCGTGGAACCTCGATGCATTAAGCGAGATAGAGAAGGAAACAGGACGAAAACTATATACTATACTTCAGTTACGCCTGCACCCCAGCATTATTGCTTTGCGTGAGAAGGTAAAGAACGGACCGAAAGATAAAATCTACGATGTAGACTTGCGCTATATGACATCGCGCGGTAACTGGTATCACTCCAGTTGGAAAGGTGATTCTTCTAAATCAGGAGGGGTGGCTACTAATATAGGTATACATTTCTTTGATATGCTCATCTGGATATTCGGAGACGTTAAGAAGAATGAAGTAACACAGCTCACTTCCGAAACTGCTTCAGGATATCTTGAACTTGAAAGAGCCCGCGTGCAATGGCTCCTGAGTATAGATTACAATCAAATTCCCGAAGACGTAAGAGCTAAAGGCAAACGCACTTTCCGTTCACTTACCATGGAAGGTGAGCAGATTGAATTTAGTGACGGATTCACAGACCTGCACACACTCAGCTATGAAGAAGTTCTGAAAGGCAATGGCTTCGGATTGAATGAAACC
>NZ_DATCSD010000493.1:0-23552 GCF_036568665.1 Ohtaekwangia sp.
AGCAAATTGTTGATGCCTATACACACAGCGTACTGCAAAAATATTTGTGTGTTTGTACAAATTTAAGATTGTTGAGAATGCTGATGACATAGGGCTGACACTGCCGGGCACGTTCTTTATATTCCATTAATAACATTTTGAAGTTTCACCAAAACACATTCAACATGGAAACAAAAGAATTGAACATGCCGACCAAGGAGATCGCCAAGAGATTGATCGCCTATTGCCGCAAGGCTGATTGGGAAGGAGCACAGAACGAATTGTATGCCGACAATGCGGTAAGTGTTGAGCCGTATGCAACGCCTGAGTTTGAAAAAGAAACCCGGGGAATGGATGCCATTCACGAAAAAGGAAAAAAATTCGCAAGTATGGTTGAACAGACACACAGTGTGGAAGTATCAGAACCACTTGTTGCCGGAAATACTATTGCCTTTGTTCTAACACTGGATATTACCATGAAAGGTCAGGGCCGTATGGCTATGCCTGAGCTGTGTGTATACCAGGTGAAAGATGGTAAGATTGTACGGGAAGAATTTTTTATCTAACGATGTAACAGGAAACTGAAGAGAAAGGCTGTGATGAGCAGCTTTTCTTTTTATAGATTTATCTTGATTGTCCTTTCTCGTCCACTACTTCACTATATATTTCATCAAAGGATTTGCCTTTGTGTTTTTGCCATAGCGAAGAAAATTTGATCTCTACATTTTTCAATAGTTGTACACAAAGCTCCTTGTCATCCTGAGTAAGATCGTTCAGCATCATTACCGCCATCTTGCGCACTTTGGTGAAGCATACATCGATAGTCTTTTTTCCTTTAGCAGTGAGCTCTATTCGTTTGGAGCGTTTATCTTCTGTATCATCATACTCTTTAATCATTCCACGACTCTTCAGGCGTGTGAGCATATCCGTTCCGCTCGAAAGCTCAAAGAGATTCGCATAAATCACTTCTGTCTTTTTAGGATTTTTCTCTTGTTGAATCGTAAGCAACATGCCGAACTCTTCAATCTGATTGAGACCTGTACCCTTCAGCGCTATATTGGCATACGATACATTTAGTTTGTGTATCCGCCCAATGAGTTTTAGCAATAAACCATCGATCAAGGGAGGAACAACGCCTCCTACCATCGGGCCTTTGACTGGTTTCTGATTTTTGCGGGCCAGGTAATGTCTGCAAAAATCGTCGATATCTCCGTCAGGATATTTCGATTCAAAAGCTGCCCATTCATTTACCAGGGCTACTGTTTTGTTCATGGTTTAAGTTCGGTTTCGTGGTAAATGTAAAAAAAGTACTACGAAAGTATTGCATATTACTTCGTAATCGTTTTATATTTGATAATTATATTTCGTAATCGTATTAAATTCTTTTATAAAAATCATGCAAACCCTTTATCAAATCTCATTAGTGGCACACATTGTCGGGCTTACCATGCTGGCGGGAACAACGTTGGTTGATTATGTGATCTCCGGACAATTCTGGAAGCAGTTGGCGATTGATCGCTCCAAAGGATTAACGATTCATGAAGCCGTGTCGAAGTTTGGAGTACTCTTCGCGATCGGTGGAAGTCTGGTGGTTATCTCCGGTATAGTGATGATGGCTATAACCCGCGGAGCGTTTGGAGAACAGTTGTGGTTCCGGATAAAATTCGCACTGGTAATTCTTATCATCGTTAATGGAGCCATGAACGGAAGAAAGCAAGTGGCGACCCTTCGAAAATTACTGCTGGACGTTTCGGGTACATCTGTGGAATCTGCATTGGCAAAAATCAAACGCAATATGAAGGTATATCATCTCACACAGTTGGTTATGTTCATTGCCATTTTCACACTGAGCGTTTTCAAATTCAATTGAGCAAAACATAAAACATGTATGCATCGAATGTGAAGAGAAATAAGATGCGTGCGGGAAATATAGCGAACAACCTTAAAGCTATACTCTATGCTCCGCCCGCGCTGCATGTTTGCGTAGTGTTGTTACTGATAAAGCTTTCGCTGAAAGATGCTGCTATTTATAAACTCAAATATTATACTATGAAAAAGAATCAATCCCTATACTGGTTGCTCACCGGGGCCATCAGTTTCTTTATGTTGTTTAGTGCATACTATTCCGGTACGCATGCTGCAGAATTTAATGCTATGGGTTTCCCGAACTACTTCCGGATAGAACTTACGGTAGCCAAGGTCATTGGAGCTTTCATATTACTTTTTCCGCAGGTACCTGTTCGCATTAAAGAGTGGATTTATGTGGCCTTCGGTGTAGTGTTGATCTCGGCATGTATAGCGAAGTTCATGAACGGATACCCGATGATTGGTGTATTGGAGCCGATCATTGTATTGGGGCTGATGATCACATCCGCATCGTATCTGCGCAGGCTTGATCAGCTGCATCACACACACGAAGCCTGATGGCATATTTGAACGATCGCTGTGGTCGAAGAAATGCCGGCTGTGGTGTAAAAGAATTAGCGGTCTGTCTAAAACTGGCTATAGCGATTAAACTGCGGTACCCTTTTTGAAATCTAAAAGGTAAAACAAACCGGAAAATGATTATGAAAAAGAGTATCGTGTTAGTAGTTGTGATGATGGTGAGCACAATCATTTTTGCACAACGCAATGGCAAGCCCCACCACAAGCATAATGGTGATGAGCTGGAGAAAATGAAAACAGAATTGTCGCTGAACGACAAGCAGTATGCTACTATTAAAGGAATAGGAGACAAGTACTCCGAGAAGTTCAAAGCGCTGAGAAAAGATTCTACACAGGCGCGTGAGAAAAAGTTTGTAGCGTTAAGATCGTTGCGCGAAGAAAAAGACAAGGAGGTTACCGCTGTGCTTACATCTGAGCAGAAAGCCAAATGGGATACCTACAAGGCGGATCGCGCTGCCAAGAAAAAAGAAGAGCGGAAGCAGGCAGCCGAAAAACGTGCACAGAAAATGAAAACAGCGTTGTCGCTCTCCGATGATCAGTTTGCAAAAATACAGGCGGAGAATAAATCCTTTAAAGAAAAAGTGCAGACACTCAAGCAGAGCAAAGATGCTTCTGCCAAACCTGATGAGAGTAAATTTAAGGCAATTATGGATGAGCACGATGCGCATGTAAAAGCGATCCTCACACCGGAACAATACCAGAAATGGTCGTCCATGAAAAAGGATATGTATAAAAAGCATGGCAAAGGTCATGAGCGAAAATCCAAATAGTAATTGTCGCTATATTTTCAAAAAGCGTTATCGGGAGGTAACGCTTTTCTTTTGGGTATATATCTATAGCAGATAACCTGCTAAAAAGGATGATATTGCCGTTGTCGGATAATTCTGTATCTTCATCCATCCCTGACTTGTTACTGATAGCATCATCAGCTGCCTTGTGCGTAGTCGATCTCTGTTGATATAACCTCAACCCCTTTATCGATGAATAAACTATTATCAGCCGGGCGTATAATGTTCGGAACAGGATTTATAGGGCTTAGTATACTCTGCATTTTATCGCGCGATTTTATTGTTGGTCGCCCACCGGCATGGCCTTCCGGTTTTGTGTTCAGTTATGTGCTGGGCTATATATCTGCTGCCTTGCTATTTATAGCAGCGATCAGTGTGATCATTCAACAAAAAGGCGGATCGGCTTCGCTATGCATTGTGCTGCTGATACTCGTACTATCGGTGCCGCGGCACTTTGTACAATTTATGACTGACTGGCTCAACGCATATAAAACGCTTGCTTTATTGGGAGGAACATTGGTAGTGGCCTGCTCTTTTTTTCAACAGGATCATGATGTGATGCGTGGCTGGCAGGTGAGTGACGCGCTGCGTAAAAAGCTGGTTACAACCGGGTGTCTGCTGCTGGCTGCTTTTTTTATAGCAGGCGGTTATGCGCATTTTAAGTTCGCTGATTTCGTAGTGAATTTTATACCTGCCTATATACCCTTCCGCGCATTCTGGACATACTTCTGTGGTATATGTTTGATCGCTGGCGGCATTGGTATAGTTATACCGAGAACCCGAAAACTTGCTGCACTGCTCTCCGGCATTATGGTGTTCGGGTGGTTCCTGCTCTTACACATACCACGGTTCGTTGCTAACCCACAGGATGCAAGCGACCGGCTTGGGCTATGCGAGTCTTTTATCTTTGCTGGTATATTCTTCGTGCTGTCCGCAATGAACGATAATGAACAGTCTGCACAAAAAAGTTGATCATCAGAACAGTCACAATATATACTTCGATGAAAAAATATAGCATAGGATAAAGCCTGGCAATGTTTTATAAACGGTGTGCAAAAAGATGCCAACCATTTTTATCTTGCGTCCGTTAATTTCTGCAATAGCCAAAATCCCCTATGAAAAAGATTGATATTCTGAATTTCATTACCAACTTCCGCCAGGCACCGAACGATGTGAAGACCTATGCGCAGTTGGTGTCGCACCTGGGTGAAGCGAATGAACCCACATTGAAACAGATGTTACTGGAGTTGCAGCAGGCACGCGTAGTGCGTGAAGTAGAAGCAAACGGAGAGAAAGGTTACCAGGTAATGGCTCGGTAGTTTGTGGCGACAGAATTTCGCTTACAACGGAGAGTATATCCAAGCAAGGCCAGCAGATGGCCCTATATATAGGCACTGGTTATAGCACGAGCTGTGTGAACAGGTGATTGAGCATTTCTTCTGCACTCTCACATAAACCCGGATGTACCTTGGAGGTTTGTAATACAGTGCTTCGCGTAGCAGTAAGCCAACGAAAGCGTTCGGCTATAGGAAGTTTACCAATAGGGCCGCCAGCAGCTCCTCCTTGGCAGATGCGTTCGAATGAATGGATATAGCCCTGCAATTCATCAAGGTCCGTTTTTTTGCAGAGGGCACGCACCTTATCGGTATTTACATCGAAGCGTGCCTGCAGAAATTTTTGTGCAGAGCAATACAGTATAACACCCACGTTGATGAACTCTTCGCGCTCAACTTTGGGTACTATCCGGATCACTGCGTACTCAAATAAGTGACTGTCTGGCATGTTGTGCTTCTTTTACAAAAAAATCTGAATGAGAAATACGGGTTGTCAGAAATTGCGCATAGGCCTGCCGATGTGATTCCACCGAGTCAAAAGCAGGTTCATCCGTCAGCCATTCGTCAGGGATCAATGCTACAATCGCCTGTATCTTCTCCGGTGTTAATATAGTTTTATATACTTCGTTCACCTCTTGCAAAGCGGTAGCTTTCAATAACAATACGTGATCTTTGATCATCGGGAATGGACGCTCGGCCTGCTGCCAGTTATTCCAGGTATGATGGAAATATAGCGAAGCACCATGATCGATCAGCCACAATTCCTTATGCCACCAAAGCATGTTTGTGTTGCGCGCAGTGCGATCAACATTCATTAGCAGACTATCAAGCCAAACGATCTGTGAGGCAAGCTTGCTGTCGATCACCGTTACCAATGGATCAAAAGTAATAGAACCCGAGAGGTAATGCAGTGCAAGATTCAAACCTACACTGGCCTTTAGCAGATCCTGTATCTCCTCATCACCTTCAATGCGACCCAGCGCACTGTCGAGTGTAGCAAATACAATCTCTGGCACACGCAGGCCCAACGCACGGGCTATCTCACCACCCACGATCTCCGCGATAAGCGCTTTTCTTCCCTGGCCCGCTCCCCGGAATTTCAATACATATAAAAACTGATCGTCCGCTTCGGCAATAGCAGGCATAGAGCCACCTTCACGCAAAGGCGTAACATACCGGGTGATGTTTACCGTTCTGAGATGAAGAGGTTCATGCATAGTATAAAGCTGTTGCACGTAATGCGCAATCAATACAACCCTCAAATATAGTAAATGCGAAGAAACATGCTGAACTATAAAAGAGTATTAAAGATCGGAGGATGTTATCTTTTGTAATTCACATACTATACTTTTATAGCTGAACGATTTATAGTCAGCCATCGTTGCTGGCAAACAACTGTATAAACACAACTCTATGAATAAATTTGGTTGGATCATCTTATCATTAATGGCGGGAAGTTTTCTTCCTATTCAGGCAGGTCTTAATGCGCGCATGGGCAAAGCCGTGGAAAGCCCGGTATATGCATCGCTGATTTCTTTTGCCGTTGGCAGCATAGCGCTGGTAATATATATACTTGTTACCGCACAGCCCGTTTCGTGGGCCGGACTCAAAGCGGCACCGCTGCACACCTGGCTGGGTGGTATATTAGGTGCATTTTATGTTACCGTTGTTGTTCTGGCCTTCCCCAAGCTTGGTCCCGCACTTACATTTGGTCTTATCGTATTGGGCCAGATGGTGATCTCTTTATTGCTCGATCATTTTAATGTACTCGTTATGCAGCAACAGGCCATCAATATATGGCGCATTGTTGGTGTGTTGTTGATCGTGGCAGGTGTTGTGATTATTCGAAAGTTTTAATTTTCTTGAAGTCCTATTTCCGATAGCATCACGATAAACGTTATAAATACATGAGCTACCTAAACTACTTCTTTCCTTACAGCAAAGGAACCAATAATCATGAAGACCACCTTACAAGGGCATTCCTGGTTTTGCTGAAGTACTCTAACTCATCGTTGTTCTACTTCTATAATTATGTTCAGCAGCAACTGCGAACTAAGTATCAGGCGCATATAGATCCGCTATATGAATCAGAACTATCCAAAATCTCTTACCAGACCCAGATAAAATCATTGCCGGAAGCGGATACCTATGTTTCTGTTTTGATTACCAACGAGCATTTGAATATAGACCAGGAAATAAAACCTATACAGCGCGAAGCGGTGTACGATGGTGTTATTTCTTTTAATGACGAGCAGGTATTTTTTATAGAGACTAAACCAAATAAAAATAATGTTTGGGAAAAGCAGTTGTGTCCTAATGAAAAAGATATTCCTGTCGATTCAGGAGTGAAACTGGTAAACAGGCCTGCTGTTCTTGAATGGAAGGAGATTATTAACTTTTTACATCGTATTAATGAAAGCAGTATATCCCTGCCACATGAGAAGTTGCTGATCAACGATTTTTTTGATCTGATGAATACACACTTCAGTTATCTGAATCCTTACAACGATCTGTCTAAGTGCCACACACCGTATTTGGCTAATAAGCGTATAGAACAAATTCTCAATAAAATTTCAGTACAACCCGATAAAGTAAAAAATCATTCGGGATGGGGAAGATATATAGAGCTTGACTTTGCTGAGATAAAGAAAATAGGCTTGCTGCTATCGTATGATTCATCCGGTGAAAACTGGAATGGTATATCGATAGGGGCTGAGTTTGCTTCTACCGTATCGCAGGCAAGAGCGTTCTATACTCGCATGACCTCTTTTGACTTTGCCGAGAAACTTTCTGACTGGAAGATTTATAATAATTTCCATTTGGCATTCAAGAATCAGAATCTTGTGTTCCTCGGATCGGGTGTTGTTAAAGAGTATTTCGAATACTACAACGACCAATATGAAATAAGGAACCGGATAAAACAGATATCCAAACAGCAGCAACTGCATACATGGCTTAGTGATTTAGATCAGAAAGGATTTGTTGACTATGGAAACGCCAAGCAACAGGAAGTGAACAGCAAGATCATGAACAAAAAATATACAACGGTTAATGTATGTCCTGCTATATATTTTGAATACCGTATTGAGAAGAGTGAAGCCATGGAGCTGGATAAAGATGGAAGTTTGATTCCTCTAATTAAATCAAAGATGAATGAGATACTGTCGATACTTCAATATCCACTGAATCAGGTAGTCTAGTTTGACTTGACTACATGGAAATACAGAACAGTCTTAATTAATTACGTTATGTATATATACAAAGCGAGAAGTGCCAAAACTAACGAGCTTGTTCAAAAAGAATTTAGCAATGAGTTTGAAGCGCAGGATTTTGCCTCTGGCAATGAGATAGAACATCCTCACTACACAATAAGAGATGCGGATGGTGAAATAGTCTGGTCCGATAGGATGGCGAAGGAAGAGCGAGATGCCTCCGATGATAATATGTTCCCGGACGAAGATAGCCGTGAAGGATTTGATTATACAGATATAGGAGAAGATGACGATTGATATGTCTTCCCTAAAATTTAATCTCCCACGAAATATATATTTATGCAGCCTGATCCGTTAATGGACAATGAGGATACTCATTACCCTGTCATTCTTATTTCTGGCTCAAAGTCTAAGCGCTCAAATTCCGGGCAGCTCTGACGAGCACAGACGATATATACGGTGCTATCCAAGATATGAGGATTCTTACGGAGGAATTAGCTATGGGATGCGGTACCGCACGTATGGTATAAAGCTCCACGACTATCGTCTCAATTTGTTAGGTTGTTCCTCTTTGGCTAGTAACGGATATGGATTGGCGATTTTCTCACGGGGATGAATCCTATCTAAATCTTGCCACCACCAGGGATGGGATCATTAAACTGGGTGATCTGTATATAGGTCCTTTTGCAGCATTCAAAAAAATAAAGTCAGGTCATTTTCTTGTGAAGCAGCTATATATTGGGCCAATGCTTTTCAGAAAGCATTATGGTGCAACGGTAAGTTATGCATCTCAGAGCATGTATTCACAGGAGGGAAGATATACGCGAAAAGATGGTGTTGCCTGTCAGCTATACAATGAGATAAGCGCATTACTAGATGTTACTCTCTCTACCGTTTATTGGTTTGATAGTTTTCAATATGCTATAGGAATAAACCAGAGCCTACTCGACTCTGGTTTTTGTATCGCTATAAATTTTGAGATTGTTAACAACTGGCAGGAACTGAGTGTTTCTGTTCTATATAGCTATTGATTGCCAAAACTCTACTTACAATTATCCCCCACAACAACCGGATTGCACCGGCTATATTTCCCATCAAACGAGATCTCAAATGTACCGGTAGGACTTAGCTTGCCAAGGTAATAATCAGTGCTGATCAGCTGTGCGCCTGAGGCTTGGGCAGCTTGCCAGCGGGTATAGTCGTTGGTGCGGGCTTCACGTGTATCGGCATCGGAGCGGGTGCGCACCATGTAGTTTTGTTTTAGCAATGCCTGTATTTGTTCTTTTTGTTTTACAGGTTCATTAAGTATAAAGAATGCCGCGTGCGGATCTGTCTCCGGTACGCTTACAAACATGGGGCGATCTTTACCATTGGCTATATATGTATTGACAATGCGCTCGGGCGAATCAAGAATAAACATAATTCTTCCTTTTACGGCATCCAGTGTAGGCCAGCCGTTTTTCAAAATAGCTTCGCGTAGTGTTGGTGCTTCGCCTTGCACAAGTGCAGGTGTGATCAGTTTACTTTCCGGAAGCACAGAGAGTACTTCAGCATCGAGGCTGTCGAGTACAGGTGCGGTGAAAGGCAATACTTTGGTTGCATCAGGACGATCAAGACCGGAATCTTTTGTATTGATCGTGATCAATATAGGTGTGTGATCAGGATGTGCATCAGACCAGTTCTTTATCTCTGTCAGACAGTTTTTAAAAGTGAGGCAACTGCTTCTGAAATCTATATCCGAAACATGCAGCACCTTCATGCCCGGTTGTGAGAGTATATGTGCTGTATCGTGAGGAGGTAATATTATACCGGCTTGCTTCGCCCATGCTATACCTTGCGGATTTTGATAGCGGCCTCCCGTAGGATCGTGCGATACATCAATTTCGAGTCCGCGCAACCCCAGTTCCAGCTGTTCGCTGAGTGGTAAGTGATGATAGTCGAGTCCTAATACGTTAGAGTCTTTGGCCAGCAGCAATTTAAAGAAGGCTGTGTCGATAGCTTGCTTGTAGCTGTTATGACTGCCAATGAATTGAATTTCATTAAGACGTGTTTCGTGCTTTGCTTCTTTTTTAGAAGAGCAGCTCATCGCCAGTACGGAGAAGATGAGTAAGAGTGTGCCGGTATATTTCATGCCGAAAAGTATCTAAAATCACTCTTAGGCGAATACCGGTAATGTTATTTTTAAATGAAGAGTGATGGACGGCCGACTGTTATTTGTTAGTGGTTGTCCGTTAGTAGTTAACCGTTATTCGTTAATGGTTAATCGGGGGTGTAAGTTTTGAGAGAGTGAGTTGAAATGCGTTATCCGTTAGCGGCCGGGAATATAACAACTAACGGATAACGATTAACCTTTAACGAATAGCGGCTCAAAGGAAGAAGATCAGGTACACGATCCCGATAAATATCGCATACTTGGAAATATAGTATAGCGGCTTGTTTCGTTCTTTCAGTTTTTTGCCTACTACGCGTACATGGTATACATAGCCGAAAATTTTATTCAGGCCACCAGTACGGTCGGTTGGTAAGTTTGGCGATTCGGCAGAGGCAAGTATCAGCCAGCTGAAAAAATTATTCAGATATATACCTATACTTGATCGCATCGGTCGTGCTACATCGCAGAAAAATATCAGGCGATCTTTGTCTGTTTTATTTTCGGCATAGTGAATATAGGTCTCATCGAACAATACATCCTGACCATCGCGCCAGGAATACATTTGTCCGTCCACTACTATATTACAATCATCCGAATTAGGAGTGATGAGTCCCAGGTGATAGCGCAGTGAACCTGCATACGGATCGCGGTGCACGGGCAAGTGGCTGCCTGCGGGAAGTACCACAAACATGGCAGCCTTTATATTGGGCATTGATCGGAGAAGCTTTATCGTCTCCGGACAATGTTCCAGTGCAGAGGGGTGAAAGTTATTATACCATTTGAGATAGAAGCGCTTCCAGCCACGCCTGAAAAATGAATTGAAGCCTATATCATTATACTTATCCGATCCTTTAATAAGCTTGCTGCTTTCCAGCGTCAGTGCTTCCTGCCGGATAGTTTCCCAGTTATCTTTTATCTGTTGCAGAGAAGGTATAGTATTTACGGGCAGATAAGGTGTTTTGGGTACGGATGAAAACGCATACATCATGGCGTTGATGGGTGCCATGAAAGTTGAATGGTCAAACATCTGTCTGAGAAACGTGTAGCGTGCCTTTCCACGAAAGTGAATGTAGAGCGTGGTTCCGATCAGAATTAAAACCGCTGAGATTTTGAGAATGAGAGGAAGTGTTAAAGTCATAGCTTCATGGGTATTGTTTTTGTTATATATAGTATACGGATAGAGACAGGAATTGAACAAAGGCACAGAGGCACAAGTTCACGGCAGGTCATGGTAAATTATATATATAGTAACAGGATGCTATGCTCCGAACGATCAAAGAACAAATTTCTCGATAGTCCTGCTGTAAAGGATGTTTCTGCGAAATGCGGTTAAATAATAAAGATGTTTATACAATATTTTATATAGCTGTATGAGCCTGATAAAAGGACGCAATCGTGTCGAATATACCGACAAGGCAATTGATATAAACAAGCTGGTACTTTTGTTTGAACTGATCGCTCCCGCAGCCAAAGTACCTTGTCAAATCCATTTGCAGTTATATATGGCTCTAACGGGAAAATGCTGATGGACGCAGACAAGCGGGTCGATACAGCTATCAAAGTTACTACTGGATCAGATAAAGTAAGGTAGGAGTGAACAGAATCGGTTGGAAATATACTTTACTGCCGCAGCTTCTTCAATTGCTCTTCTCCATTCTTGTTATTAGGATCGAGCTGCAGCGATTTTTCATAATATTGTATAGCCAGTGCTTTATCGCCCCGGGTCATATAGCCTTCCGCGAGGCTGTCCCATACATTGGAAGATTGAGGAAAATCGATCGAGTTTTGCCTGAAGATTTCAATAGCATCATCCACCTTCTTCATGCGCAACAATATATAGCCCAATGAGTTTATCTGGTTTTCGCTGATGAATTGTTTTGGATCGGACTTTCTCGCAGCCGTCCACGTTGTTAATGCTTCGGGTGCTCCGTGTGCCAGTATAGATTTCAATAACAAACGACCGGGAGAATTATACCGCTCGTAGTCCAGCCATACCAGAGAAGGGTGTGTACCTCCTACAGCTTCATCGAGTATTTCTTTGGCAATGGAGAGGCCATTGGCCGAGTTGGTGAAATATACTATACCATTCTTCTGGTCAAGGCGGGCATTCATAAACGCTTTGCTGTCGCCTTGGTCACCCCAATGCCAGAATCCCTTTCCGTCATTGGTAATTTCCAGTCCTACACCCAATCCCCAGGCAACCTGCGGATGCTCCTTGTTTACATATATCTGCGGCTTCATCATCTCCTGCCAGGTAGCCGGTTTTAGCCCGGTGCCTTTCATCAGAACAAGCATAAACCGCGCATAGTCTTCTGCGGTTGTACGAAGGCTGGCCGCGGCATTGCAATCTTTACCTTCATAGCGGAACGATACATTGCCAACAGCATCATGCCGATGTACAGCACGCGTGGCATAATCATCTCGCCACGTAAGGCTGCTGCTTTTCATTTGCAAGGGAGTTAGTACAGTGGTTTGTATATAGTCGGTAAATGCCTGCCCGGTAATTTTCTCTACTACTTTCGAGAGGTATACAAAGCCTTCTCCGGAATACGAGAATTTTTCTCCCGGGGTAAAATTGATCGGAAGAGAAGGAGCATCATCTACACGCCAGTTTGGAAAACCCGATGAATGTGTCAGTACATGTCGCGCAGTAATTTGATCAATGCGTGAGTCGTTCACTACATCATAATTATTACCCAGGTATTTATTGAGCGGAACATCAAGGCCAAGTTTATCCTGATCTACCAGTTTTAAAACACCGTATGCTACAACCACTTTTGTGAGTGAAGCAGCTTCGAATACAGTGCTTGCATCAACAGGCTGTTTTGTTGTTGTGTTCATTACACCAAATGCATTTACCCATACCAGTTTGCCATCACGTATCAATGCAACAGATATACCGGGTATATCTGCTTCTTTCATCAGGTCAGGAATTTTTTTCTGCAGATTGGCGATAACATTCTGCGTGGAAGCAGATGCTGAACTTGTGGATGCCTGACCTTGTGCATACAAGGACGACAATGACAGGATTGCCAGCAGACAGGTTTTCAGAAATGTATTCATGGCGCGTAAGGGAAAGTTATACAACATATTGTGTAAACTCAGAGGGCACCAACAAGTTACAAAAGAATTTACGAAACCATAAGATTTTACGCTACACTATATAAACACAAAGATTCTCCCTTCCTCGAAAAGAAAGGGAGAACCAGGAAGCTTGCGAAAGGTATATTTAGTGCTTCACAGCAAACTGTCCAACCTGGTAGGTACCACCCGGCACCTGGAAGGCTACATTAAAGCGATTGTAAGAATTGATAGTAGTAGTTGCCAACGTGAGGTCTACCAGTTCTGCCTCTGTAAAATATTTGAGAGCTTCTTCATATACTTCCGTTGAAACGCCATCGGTAATATTAGTTACAGCTTCGGCCCAGGCAAGTGCTGCGCGCTCACGGTCTGTAAACACAATCGCCTCACGCCAGCCGGCTACCATATATAGGCGTTGCTCGGTTTCTCCTTCAGCACGCAGGTCTTTCGAATGCATGTCGAGACAATAGGCACAACCATTTATCTGCGATACTCTGAAATATATCAAGTGTAATAGAGGTTGCTCAACTGTTGACTTGGCCAGGTAAGCGCCTATACCGAAAAGCGATTTGAATGCTCCCATGCCTTTTTCGAGTGGATTTAATCTGTGTTCCATAATTATATGTTTTAAAGGTGAATAATTTGTTTTCACCCCTATAAGGAACGAGATCCCGGAAATTGGACAGTGAATTGAAAAAAAATTGAGTGCCGAAAGAAAACTTTTCTAAAACATCGATTCAGTCATTAACGGGGCAGATTATTAGTGCTATAGAATAGTACTCTGATTTCAGAGTGTGCCTTGCCATTCGGGGTTTACCAGAAATTCGTTGCTGGTGCTGTCGCCATAGAGAATAGGTATTTCCAGTAAAATTCCTTTCAGGGAACGGATGTCGATAATAGCACTCTCATCCTGGGCAGCTTTCAGTACCAGATACGTATTATCAAAATATCTTGGATTCAGATCCTTTAAAGCATCGATAGAATAATAGAATGGAGACCAGTCGCCCGCCTGATTTTTTATTCGGATCCTTATTTCCCTGCGTGCAATTTCCTTGAGCAGGGATTTAAGATCGTTGGGGTGCACATCCAGACATTGCATCGTAGTAGGCATCGTTTTTTTCTGAACTTTTTATCCAGGCGATTGACAAAACTCGCTGAAGGGGACAATTAAAAGTATCCGGGAAATCCCTGAATTTTTGTCCTTTTGGGGCTATTTATTTCCATTTTCGTTCACCTTTCCTTTTTCTTTACGCCCCCTTACAAAAAAATAATATGACTAAAATCCGAGTATATCATCTGGAAGACTATAAGATTATGCGTGATGGTATAAAATTTTTATTAACACATGACGAGCAGATCGAGATGGTAGGAGGAGGCAAACAGGCCGAAGAATTATTTGAGGTGCTGGAGGAACGAAAGATTGATGTGCTGCTGCTGGATATTTACCTCGACCGCATGGGCGATTTAAAGACCATGAATGGATTTGAGATATGCAATATACTGAGGGAGAAGTACCCGGATGTGAAAGTTGTGGCACACTCGGTATACGATGATGCTGATAAAGTTGCCCGCATTATGAAAGCTGGTGCCCGCGGTTTTGTTTCGAAGAAGACAGGCTATGAAGAACTCGTTAAAGCAGTTAAAACAGTATATGCCGGTGAAAAGTATATCTGTGAAGAAACAGCCAAAAGTCTGAAAAACCTGAACAAATTTCTTTCCGGTATTGAAGAAACACTGAAGGGTAAAAAAGAATTTTTCTCCAAGCGTGAACGAGAAATATTGGAATTGCTGGCAAAAGGATACTCCACGCGCGAGATCGCAGAGACGTTGTTCATTACCGAGAAAACTGTGGAGAGTCACCGAAAAAATATGGTGGATAAAGCAAAGATGAAGAACTCTGTGGAGCTCATCGCTTTTGCCACTGCGCGGGGCATAATAAAGAAGTAGGAATAACTATATATATACCGATATGCTTGGAGAAAACGAATTTTCGACAGAAACCATTGGCGAATTTGTAAGAGCATACAAGGATGGGTTTTTTATTTACGATATACATGAAAAGCAGTTCCGTTTTCTGAATCCCGTTATGCAAAAGATATTCTCGTTGGAAGATTTGTCGCTGCCCACCAATAACGCATCAGTATTTCTCAACCGGGTTAATGTAGACGATCACGCGTTTCTCACGCATAAGTATAAATTGCTCCTTGAAAAAGGATATATACTGCAGGCGGAATTTCGTTGTGAACCCGATAAATATGTTTCGTGCGATGCCTATTATCTGGAGGATACAAAAACTATTATAGGCACGGTGAAAGACATTACCCGCGCAAAAGAGCATGCAGACTATATGGTAAACTATGGCGGCCAGAAAGATACTTTGCTGGAGATTATCTGCCATAACCTGAGCGGACCGTTAATGCTGATGCAGAATGTGATTCGCAAAGCGGAAAAAACAGCCACGGGAAATATAGTAAACGGGACCCCGGATGTATACCCGTTCATCAATGATATAACCCAGCAGTGCATCGATATCATCAACGATTTCCTGGAAAAAGAACACTTTGAATCAGAGAAGATTTTTCCACGGAAGAATCATTTTGATGTGGTGGAGAAAGTAAGACTGATTATCGAAAATTCGAAGAAGGTATATGAATCAAAACATATTCATTTGGATACCGAACATGAATACCTCTTTGTGCATAGCGATGATGTTAAATTTCTGCAGGTGCTCAATAACCTGATTTCGAATGCCATGAAGTTTACACAAACCAACGGAAATATAGTGGTGGGCATTCGAACGACAGAAGATACATTTATAGTTTCCATTGCCGATGATGGTATTGGTATTTCACCACAGATGCAGCCGTTTTTGTTTGAGCGCAACTCCATTGCTTCGCGCCCCGGTCTGCGCGGGGAAGCATCTAACGGTATAGGGCTCTATATATGCAAGCGCCTGGTAGATCGCATGCAGGGTAGGCTGTGGTACGATACCATCGAAAACAATGGCTCTACATTTTATATGGAGTTGCCGAGAGAGTAAGTATATATCTCCCGGCAGGTATATATTTCAAACTTATTTACTGGATCCCGCCAGAATGTTCTGGCCGAGCTTTGATTCCAGGAAATTGGAAGTTTCCCGGTGATCGGTAGAAGTTGTTACCGATATCCACTTCTCAAACTCTTCTTTTCTTCGTTCATCTGCCTTCCGTAATATAGCAGCCGCTTCACTGCCCAACACGAGGTGTACCGGAGGTTCCGGATGATCGGCCAGTGATAACATTACTTGTGCAGCTTTCTCCGGATCGCCTACCGGAACAAACGAACCACTGACAAAGTACTTTGCGCGTACCCCTACCGTTGATTCATATCCTTCCACTTCCGGGGCGAAACTCATAGAAGCACCCGCCCAATCGGTGCGGAAGCCTCCTGGTTCTACCGATGTTACTTTTATACCCAGTGGTGCTACTTCCATAGCAAGCGCTTCAGTAAAACCACCCAAACCAAATTTAGCAGCCTGGTACATGGTAAGACCTGCTGTACCTACGCGACCACCTACTGAACTGATCTGTAAAATTCTGCCACTGCGTTGCTTGCGCATATAGGGAAGCACAGCGCGTGTTACTTCTATCGGTGCATATAGATTTGTTTCAAGCTGGCTGCGTACCTGCTCTTCGGTAAATGCCTCTGCCGCTCCGGTAATACCAAAGCCAGCATTGTTAACCAATACATCGATTCGTCCAAAGTGCTCTACAGTTTTTGCAACTGCCGTCTTGATCTGTGCATAGTTTGTTACATCCAGCGCAAGTGTAAGTATCTGTTCCGGAAATTTTGATACAAGATCAGCCAGTTGTTCTGGCGTGCGCGCTGTAGCGGCTACTTTGTCGCCTTTTGCCAATACTGCTTCTACCAGGTTTCTTCCCAACCCGCGGGAACTACCGGTGATAAACCAAACTTTTGTCATACGTCTTTCTTTATTTGTTGATACAAAGCTAGACGATCGCGAAGCCGCAGGCTTTGTTAAAAAGCTCAAAGATGGTTTGTTATAACGCTCAACAATCTGCCTGGAAACGTGCTATATAATTATAGAGTATATATGGGATACGCTTTTACCATTTGGTAATCCGGATTTGTATTGTACTGCACATCTTTACAGTATAATTTTCAAGTTCATGGCGAAAATATTTATTACAGGTTCTGCCGATGGTTTGGGACTCATGGCCGGCAGATTGTTAGCGGAGGCAGGTCACGAAGTTATACTTCACGGCCGTAACCGGCAACGTGCAAAAGAGGCATTACAAGCTATACCTAAAGCTGTGCATGTAGTATATGGCGATCTTTCTTCTATAGCAGAAACAAGAGTGGTGGCCGAACAGGTAAATGCACTTGGTATAGTTGATGTCGTTATACACAACGCAGCCGTAGGCTATCGCGAACAAGAGGTAGTTACAACGGACGGGCTATCGCATGTATTCGCGGTTAACAGCCTGGCGCCCTATATTCTCACAGCGCTTATTACAAAACCGAAACGACTCATCTATATAAGTTCCGGTTTACATCGTTCTGCAGAATTGGATCTGTCGGATCTTGCCTGGCGTAAAAGAAGATGGAATGGTTTTCAGGCGTATGCCGACAGTAAGCTATACAATGTTGTACTGGCATTTGCTATAGCGCGACTATGGCCCGATGTATATTGCAATGCATTAGAGCCCGGTTGGGTAGCAACTAAAATGGGTGGCCCCGGTGCACCCGATAGCCTGGAAGACGCTCCGAAGACACAAGTATGGCTTGCATCAAGTAACGATGCGGAGGCTCGTGTATCCGGTAAATATTTTTATCATAAGAAGATACGCGAGCATAATCCGGTAGCCGATAACATCGATGTACAGGACGAGTTTATGGCATACTGTGCATCGGTTTCAGGTACACAGATGCCTGTATAAAGCTGAATTAAAATATACCTATAGATTCAGGAGATTGAGTCAGCGGCTATATCCAGTATGGCGACCAGATAGCACTAAATATACTATAGAACAATAACGAACTCGGTTCCTGTGCCGGGTTCGCTGCTTACATGTATATCTGCCTGGTGTAACTGAAGAATTTGTTTGGTGAGAGCCAGCCCTATACCTGAACCATTCTTTTTAGTAGTAAAAAAAGGAATGAATATTTTCTCCAACGTACTTTCATCTATACCCGATCCGTTGTCGCGGAGGTGTATGCGTAAATTTCCCTTGGAGCTGTAAGAAGTATACAGATCAACAATCGCGGGAGTTTTATCGATCGCCTCCATTGAATTTATCAACAGGTTGATCAATACATGTTCCATCAGATCAGGGTCTACCATCACCGGTATATCTATACCTGAGATGTTGATTTGAACGCTGTGCTGGTTCAGTTTTTCATGCAAGAGCGTCTCCACACGATTTACAATATCTTTCAGATTCGTTTGCCGGATCGATACCTGCGGCACACCTGTAAGCTTACGATATGTCTGTGTAAAATTATACAAACCTTCGCTGCGTATATGTATAGCGTCTAGCCCCTTGTCGAGACTGGTATATAGACTATTCTCCGGAGTACTCAGGTGCGATTGATTTTGTTCAACAAGCCCGTGCAATGTACCGCTCAGGGAAATAATAGGAGCGACCGAATTCATAATCTCGTGACTCAGTACACGAATCAGTTTTTGCCACGCTTCCATCTCGCGCTTGTCAAGTTCCGTGCGAATGTTCTGCATCGATATCAATTTATAGTATTGATTGTCGAGTTTAAATTCAGAAGCGTGCAGCGAGAGTTGCAGTATATCACCATTAACTTCTAGTTTAATAAGGCGAGTTTCACCCGTGCGTATATCACGAATGGCCTGCACAAATGAAGGCCCGAACGAAGCGAAGGAATTAAGGTTGGTTAGTATCTTTTTCTGCAGCAGATCTTTCAATGCCTGGTTGGCGTGCTGTACATGGCCGTTTGCATCAATGCTTAATATACCTACCTGCACATGTTCAAAAAGCATTTCCAGGTAGCGGTATTGAATTTCCTTCTCTGTACTGATAGCGCGGAATACGCCCGAGATGCGATTGAATATAGTGTAGAGTTCATCAAAACTCTTTCCCATACCGGTAGTTTGAAAGTGCGTAGTGAAATCGCGCTGCAGCAAACTGTTCATCAGCGTTTTTATGTCGCGGTTAAAGCGATCTATATACCAGAGCAGGTCCACAATAGAGACTATAGCTGCCACTGCCAGGTATATACTTCGCAGGTATAAATGTTCGGTTACACACCAGCTAAGCAGGCTGATCCACGCAGTGAGGATCAGCACGCGGATAACAACCTGGAGACGAAAATTTTTAAATACCATACGTTTCCATTCTCCGGTATAGTGCTCCCCGTGATAACCCTAATTCTTCTGCTGCATGACTGATGTTGCCGCCATGCTTGGCTATAGCTTTGCGTATGGCCCATGCTTCCAGTTTTTCGAGATTAAAATTTTCAAAATCAACTTCCGTAGCATTTTGTTTTTGCAGCGATCCGAAATCTTCAGGCTCTACGGTTTTGCCTTCGCACATAATTACTGCGCGCTCCAGCGCATGTTGTAGTTCGCGGATGTTACCGGGCCATCTATACTTTTGCAGAAAAGATATAGTTTTCTCAGCAAGCTGAAGATAAGGCTTCTGATATTTGCTGCTGAACTTCGTAAGAAAGTGAGCAGCGATAAGCGGTATATCTTCTGTGCGTTCATATAGAGGAGGCACCGTTATCTCAACGGTGTTAATGCGGTAAAGGAGATCTTCCCGAAATTTACCTTCCTTTACCATTGCGTGAAGATCGCAGTTGGTAGCACAGATGATGCGCACATCCAGGTTAATGGCATCGTTGGTGCCTAATCGGATAACGCGTTTGTGTTGTAATACCGTGAGTAATTTTGCCTGCATGGCCAGCGAGAGATTGCCGATCTCATCCAATAATATAGTGCCACCTGCAGCGGCTTCGAAACGCCCGATGCGATCTTCCTTTGCATCGGTAAACGTTCCTTTCTTATGACCGAACAATTCACTCTCAAATAGATTTTCACTCAACGCTCCTACATCTACCGCCATAAAGATTCCTTCGCCACGGTGTGATTGCCGGTGAATTTCGCGTGCGATAACTTCTTTACCGGTTCCGTTTTGTCCCAGTATCAATACTTCTGCTTCTGTGGGCGCTACTTTGGTAATCGTTTTTCGTATGGCCGCTATAGATTCGGAGTTGCCGATGAGCGGCTCGTGCCGATCCAACGCAGAGGCTAGTGATTTTTGCTGCCACTTCAGTTGCTTTACTTTCCTCTTCTCCTGGCTTAATAAACATGCCGTCTTTACGGTAGCCAGTAATTTTTCATTTTGCCAGGGCTTCACTATAAAATCAAGTGCACCTTCTTTCATTGATTCAATCGCTACCTGTATATCTGCATAGGCAGTAACCAAAATCACTTGTGTTTCTGGTGACAGGCTTAGAATTTTCTTTAACCAGAAACGGCCCTGGTTGCCAGTTGTATCGCCATGGCGAAAGTTCATATCGAGCACCACGACATCAAATGTCTCACGGTCCAGCAGAGAAGGTATACGCTCAGGGCTATTGGTGGTTTGAACAGAAGTATAGTGTTGATCGAGTAAAAGTTTGATCGACAGCAATACAAATTCATCATCATCTACTAATAATATACGTCCGGCAGATTTACTCATTCTATAAATTGAACTGTGAGCGAAGATATTTATTGACCAGGTAAAAACCATGCAAAGTGCCCATGGATGGACAGTGTGCAGGTCCATGAATGGACAGCAGGCATACCCGCGAGCAAAAAATATAGCCAGGCAGTCTGGAAACGGTGTTTTGAATTATGGCATCGACTTAGCCTACAGGAGGAACAAATGCACACAAATATTATCTTGTTCTATGTTGCAGCATAATCTCCTTATCATCTATCGCAATTTCAGGCGATTCAAAAGTTCGTTCCTCATTAACCTGATCGGCTTGTCCACCGGGCTTACCTGCACCTTGCTCATCTACCTGTGGGTGCACGATGAATTTCATGTTGATAAGTTTCACAAGAATGATGCACGTCTTTACGAGGTGTTTGAGAACCAGCAAAATTCAGCGAGCGATACCCGCGTAACCAATTCCACGCCCGGGCTACTGGCCGAAACACTTGCGGCCGATATACCGGAAGTAGAAAATGCTGTGGTGGTAACAGACTGGTCAGACGAATTTAATTTATCCGTTGATGATAAACGCACCGATGCCATTGGTAAATATACCGGCAAAGATTTCTTTAAACTTTTTACCTACCCGCTTATACAGGGCGATGCGAACAAAGTATTGGTGGATAAAAATTCCATCGTAATCTCCGAAGAAACAGCATTGAACCTGTTTGGAACAACAGATAATGTGCTTGGTAAAACAGTCATGTTCCAAAGAGAAAAAGAATTTTTTGTTACCGGTATATTTCAGAATGTCCCCGTTAACTCGTCCGATAAATTTGATTTTATACTCTCCTACGAACTGATCAAGGAAAGTACACCCGGTGTGCTCGACTGGCACAACTCCGGGCCTATGACCTTTGTATTACTGAAAGAAGGTGCTGATGTTGATCAGTTCAGCAAGAAGATACTCAACCTCATAAAAACCAAAACAGAAGACAAGCACCGTACACTCGTACTGCAACGTTACTCCGATACATACCTGTATAGCGACTATAGCAATGGCAAATGGAGCGGTGGCCGAATCGAGTACGTTATACTCTTCTCTATTATAGCATTATTTATACTGGCCATTGCCTGTATCAACTTCATGAATCTGTCAACTGCCAAAGCCTCACGGAGAATAAAAGAAGTAGGTATAAAGAAAGCCGTAGGTGCCAATCGCAGAACACTCATTCTGCAATATATGGGCGAAGCTATACTGATGAGTACTATATCCTTACTGTTGGCCGTATTGCTGGTAGACATACTGTTGCCTCAGTTCAATCTCATTACCGGAAAGCAACTGGCACTTACACTCCATGGCGATCTTGTTGTAGCGTGTATAACAATCGCTTTGATCACCGGTATATTGGCAGGAAGTTATCCGGCCCTATATCTGTCAGGCTTCAGCCCGGCCATCGTATTAAAAGGTAAATTCAGTTCATCGCTGGGAGAACTGTGGGCACGCAAAGGTCTTGTTGTTTTTCAATTTGTAGTGTCGGTAATATTTATCGTATCGGTACTGGTGGTATATAAACAGATTGAATATGTACAGCATAAAAATCTGGGGTACGACAAAGAAAATGTTATCTACTTTCCGATTGAAGGACGCGTTGAAAAGAACCGCGAAACATTTTTGACGGAGTTAAGAAAAATACCGGGTATCGTTAACGCATCCAGCATTGGCCAAAGCATGGTGGGTGGAGGTAACACCACTGATGTAAGTTGGGAAGGCAAAGATCCGGAAGATCGTACACCTTTCGCTATTCGTCCTGTAAACTACGATATACTGGAGATGATGAACATACAGATTATAGATGGCCGTTCATTTTCCAGAGATCGCAATGATAGTTTGAAAGTAATTTTCAATGAAACCGGTATCAAGGCCATGAACCTGAAGAACCCGGTTGGCAAAACCGTAGATTTAGGAGGCGGGTATATATTGGAGATCATCGGTGTGGCAAAGGATTTTCACTTCCAGTCCTTACGTGTTCCGGTAAAGCCGATGTTCTTTGTACTGGCACCTCAGTTTACGAGCCTGATCATGGCGCGCATAGAAGCCGGTAAAGAAACAGAAACGATCGAACGCTTGAGTAAATTTTCCAAGAGCTATAATCCGGATTTTACATTCGACTACCGCTTCCTCGATGATGATTATGATGCACAGTATAGATCAGAGCAACGCATCAGTATACTGGCCCGCTATTTTTCATTCCTCGCTATATTGATCTCGTGTCTTGGATTATTTGGTCTTGCCGCCTTCACCGCAGAACGAAGATCCAAAGAGATAGGTATACGCAAAGTATTAGGCTCCAGCGAATGGGGAATTATATACCTGCTCTCGGCCGATTTTACTAAAATCGTATTACTCTCTGCATGTATAGCATTGCCAATAAGCTATATGATTATGGTGAAGTGGCTGGATAACTTTGCCTATCGTATTCCGCTACACTGGTGGTATTTTGCCGGCTCCGGAATGATGGCCTTGTTCATTGCGTGGTTTACTGTAGGCATGCAGGCATACAAAGCCTCGCGTATCAACCCGGTAAAATGCCTGAAGGAAGAGTAATATATACTTTACCATAAGAACCAACAGTTCATTTCTCTTTTCATTGTTCGAAATCACTAATCTTGTTCATCATGTTAAAGCATAACCTGCTGCTGATATACCGAAACTTTAAACGTTTTAAGAGTACATTCTTTATCAACCTCATTGGTTTATCTACCGGGCTTGCCTGTGTTCTGCTGATATACCTTTGGGTGAATGACGAGGTGAGTGTCGACAAGTTTAATGAGAAAGACGATCGTCTTTATCGCGCGATGGAACATCGTGTTCGCGCCAATGG
>NZ_DATCSD010000494.1:0-2344 GCF_036568665.1 Ohtaekwangia sp.
CAAACGCAAATGGACGTTCGATAAGATTAACACCACAGCACTTATTCAGAAAAATATAGCGCTATACCAAACCATGGCCGAGAGCAAAGGTATAAAACTGCAGTTCCATCCTATAGGTGAGCTATATGGCTATGGCGATTATTATGCCATTGATACAGTGGTGCGCAACTTGTTATCCAACAGTATCAAATTCAGTCATACCAATAAAAGTGTCTATATATCCGTTTGCCGCGAAGAGAATATGTTGTTAATCTCGGTGAAAGATCACGGTGTAGGTATTCCGCACGAGATACAGGATAAACTTTTTACACTCAATGAAAACGTTCGGCAACCCGGCACCAATAACGAAAAAGGTACAGGCCTCGGCCTTACACTCTGCAAAGAACTGATCCGCGAAAACAAAGGCGACATTTATGTAAAGAGCTCCCCGGGCGAAGGCAGCGAATTTACGGTAGTGATGCCTGAGTATACCCACTATGCAGAATCCATAACTTCTTCCGAATTAAAGACCGCTGATTTCTGAAATTATCAGAATTGAAAATGCACACTCTATTCCCACTCACACACGTCTAGCAGCTCGTAACTAGCAGCTCACAGCTTTTTTGAATATCGAACAAGGAACATCGATTAACGAATGTCGAAGTACAAAAGTCTGGAAGACAGAAAGTCCGAAAGCACCTCCTACTCACGATTAACAATTAACGGTTAACGAATACCGGGGCCTTGAACCTCTAAACATAAATCATATCTTTGCGGCTTATTTAAAAGTATGATTTCAGTAGATGCGGTTAGTGTAGAGTTCAACGGTTCAGCGCTCTTCAGCAATATTACCTTTAACATTAATGAAAACGACCGGATTGCTCTTATGGGCAAGAATGGTGCAGGCAAATCAACCCTGCTCAAGATCATAGCCGGTGTAAACAAACCAACCCGCGGAAAAGTATCGGCACCGAAAGATGCCGTGATCGCCTACCTCCCGCAGCACTTGCTTACAGAAGATAATTGCACCGTGTTTGAAGAAGCATCCAAAGCTTTCTCCAAGATATTGGATATGAAGAAGCAGATGGATGAGCTGAACAAGCAACTGGAAGTACGTACCGATTACGAATCAGAAGAATATTCCAAGATCATTGAGCAGGTATCGGAGCTCAGCGAGAAATACTATTCCATTGAAGAGATCAACTTTGATGCAGAAGTAGAGAAGACATTGATGGGGCTCGGTTTTCTTCGCTCGGACTTTACCCGTCCTACAAATGAATTTAGCGGTGGATGGCGCATGCGTATAGAGCTTGCAAAAATTCTGCTGCAGAAGCCTGATCTCATTCTGCTCGATGAACCGACCAATCACATGGACATCGAGTCTATACAATGGCTGGAGGATTTTCTGATCAACAATGCAAAAGCCGTAATTGTGATCAGTCACGATAAAACATTTGTTGATAATCTTACCAATCGCACCATTGAAGTAACGATGGGTCGCATCTACGATTACAAAACAAACTATACGCACTACCTGCAACTGCGCAAGGAAAGACGTGAGCAACAGCAAAAACAATTTGACGATCAACAGAAACAGATCGCTGATATACAAGAGTTTATTGAACGCTTTAAAGGAACTTACTCGAAGACACTCCAGGTACAATCGCGGGTAAAGATGCTGGAGAAGATCGAGATTATACAGGTAGATGAAGTAGATACCTCGGCACTTAACCTGAAGTTCCCTCCTGCTCCGCGGTCAGGTAGCTATCCCGTTATTGTGGAAGCACTCACCAAAAAGTATGGCGACCACACCGTATTCAATGATGTATCGCTTACTATTGCGCGTGGAGAGAAGATTGCTTTTGTCGGCAAGAACGGTGAAGGTAAATCTACATTGGTAAAAGCGATTATGGGCGAGATCGACTTTGATGGAAAAGTACAGGTGGGCCACAACAGCATGATTGGTTACTTTGCACAGAACCAGGCTTCGTTGCTGGATGGTGAGCTGACGGTATTCCAGACGATCGATCAGATTGCTGAAGGCGATGTGCGCAGCAAGATCAAAGATATACTGGGTGCGTTCATGTTCAGTGGCGATACGATCGACAAGAAAGTAAAATATCTCTCCGGTGGTGAGCGCACACGTCTTGCCATGATCAAGCTGTTGCTGCAACCGGTAAACCTGCTGATACTCGATGAACCTACCAACCACCTGGATATAAAGACCAAGGACATTCTGAAAGATGCACTACGGGCATTTGATGGTACGCTAATTCTTGTATCGCACGATCGCGACTTCCTTGATGGACTTGCCAATAAAGTATTTGAGTTTGGTAACAAGCGTGTGAAGGAACACTTTGAAGAC